>CAYPSC010000025.1:0-8705 GCA_964413385.1 uncultured Gammaproteobacteria bacterium
CCTCTGATCCGCTGCACACCTCAGGAAAACCTTATTACTTTGTTCATAATGATAATTTTGATGAGACGAGCTGTTCGAGTGGAGTAGATTTAGGCGGTGGTTGTATTTTGCTGCGTGACATGAGTAATGCGTATCTCAATTACAGTGTCGCTGCTAGTTACGCAAAGTACCGCTCGAACAACTTTAAGGCCACGCTACCAGTGGATTGTACAAAGACGCCTCTTGATCCAGCTTGTAATAATTTGAAGACGTGTGGCGGTACAAAGACAACAAAGATTTTGACCAATGCAGGCCAATTGGATCCTCGTTTCAGTCCAAACATCAAGGTGGAGCCATGGGATGGCTCATCCTGCACAACAGATGCGGATTGCGTAAAAAAGAATGAAAGCTATACTACATTTACGGATGTCATTGTCGGCGACTACCATCAGGTGAGCTATGCCGCCACCTGCCAGTTAAAGGCAAAAAACGATGCGAATGTGCTCGTGAAAGTGAATATCGATCGCGATTGCGCACAGTGGCTTGGGTGCAAGAGCGCGGAGACGGTCTACGACCAAGCCACGCGACGCTATAAGGATATTTGTACTAATCTGGCTGTTTGTGATCAGGCGAGTCAGCGAGCTGGAGATATTTTCTGCGCCCACTATGTTGATCGCGTGTCCACATCGACCGAGCAGACCCTGAGCAAAGGAGCTTACTTTGACATCAAGCAATACACCGCGCGCAGAGTCGGCTTGGGAGAAAAAGATTATTCTGGTTACTCCATTCCCAATGCCTTCCAAGTAACGGACTTAGTAAGCGCGCGTGTGGCTGCGGATAGCATGGGCAAGATCGATCCTCGCATCGGCTATCAATTTGCCCTGGATTATCGTTTGGCTGCAGCTGTGGAGATTGCGATGGCTCCAAAGGGTCAGAATCAGTGGGATCTCTTATCAGCAGATCAACTACAATCTAACCAGGCGACTGTTGTTCCAGATCCGAACAATAAGTACGGTGGGCTGAGTGTGTGCCGGCATGTTGGTTCTGGTCTTCTGGGATACTACCGTGATACGGACTTGGATCGTGCCAAGCAAACGGGCGTTCCGGCGCTCTGCTACCTCCCGGTCCACGGTGGTTCGCGACAATTCAATTTCCCGGATTTAGCCCAACGATTCACGAGTGACGGTGGGACGAATACAGATCCGGCTCTCCGTCAGGCGTTCCCTCCGGCGAGTTGTCGTGCTTATCCAGAGGCAGATTCACCTTATCCGACGACGTATGCGACAGGATGGGATCTCTCTCGAAATCCACCAAAGGCAACGGGTAAATTGGGCGGCTTTACGAATGTCAACACGTGCGAATATGGCGAGCAGTGTTCTTGTTCCTACAAGCGCGCAGAATACAACACTTCTGCTGTGAAAAAGTTTTACGATATCTATTCGCAGAATGTGCCACCAGGTGTGTGCCAGGGTGGACCGCGCGATGGCCAATCATGTTTGCCGGAATCCATCTTCAAATTACCGCAACAAAAGAGTCAGGGCGTTCAAGCGGCCGAGGGTTCCAATGTATCGCAAACCTGTGGGCCTCCAGAGATGGGCGGGCGCTGTGTTGCGTTCAGCAAAATAGAAATCGTTCGTGGAGTCTTTGGTCAGTGTTTGGAAGAGGATGGTACACGTATTTTGGGAACAGACTTGAGTAGCCATCCGTGCATGACCTGGAATCCGACGCCGATTTTGTTTGGTGAAAATGATCCTTATCACTTTGTGCCGACGTCTGGCTATATGCCGCCGGAGAATTCTGGACAATACTATTGTTTGTCTGAGGCAAAACCAGCATCACAGCAACGACTGACATCTGCGGATTTCGTGGGTGGCCCATGTACGGACTATGACAACGAGGGAGCCTGTAAAAATAGTACGATTTATGTTGGAAAGATGGGGAAGTTAGATTATAATGACGACTTCGTATCTGATGCTCATGCAGGTAATACTGAGATCGCAGGAGCGATTCTTTCGGGGGGCGCGAGTTTGTTGGGAGGGAGTTTGTCAAAGGGTAACGTCCGCGGCGCAGATGCGGTGGCAGATATTGCTCCTGCTGGGAGTGTAGCTGCAGCTCAATGCGAGGATGCGGATAGCAGCCAGTCCGATGACGGCAACGCGACAGATCAATATGGTCTGCGCATCATTGGAGCTGGTCGTAACCAGAACCAGTCATATGTAGAAACGTTTTTCAGCTTGACTCAGAAGCCCGATGGAAGCGTTAAGAGTTCACATGCGGATGGCATTCCAGAGAAGATTGGAGATGTGGGAATTGCCTATGTTGCTGTTTCGCCTATTCGGAATCCAAATGGCAAGAGCCGACTTGGTTGCGGGTATCAATCCGACTGGGTTGATGGATTAGATAGGGTTGACTATGGCGATGAAGATAATGTAAAGCAGCGTGATCAAGAATGGCAGGATAAGTTTTTTGAGAACTATAATCCGACCATCACGCGCGGTAGTGAAGAGGTTTTGGCAAATCCAACAGCAGAAGATAAAGCATTGCAAACCTACTGTTTGTCTTCCGGATGGTCTGGGAAACGTTGCTATGTGAAGACCTGGGGGTATGATGGTCAATCTAAAGAGGGGGATTACCGCACGCCATCATCGGACGATGTCTTTTTGGCGCCGGCAAACGCAAAGCTCTATTTAACAGAGGATCCAAATGATAAGGGGAATTCTTATCTTAACTTTGAACAATTGCGCCAGGTGCCACTCACAAAGACTTGCGACAGCGAAAAACCTTACTTTGCTGTGCGTGCCGTCTTTGAAACCCAAATTGATGATAAGAATTTGCCCATCACTCAAATTCCTGGAAAAGCGGTTTTTGGTTGGAAGTTGGTGGGTTTCTGGACTTCGAGTTGCGCAGGCAAAGCAAATGACAACCGTTATATCTACATGAGTATCAATGTGAACCGTGGAAGCGTGTGCCAGGACTTGGCCGAGGTGCGTAGTCGTAACTCGCACCAGGATGCAGCCTTCACGGATCGCGTCTGGAAGGGTGGTCAATTCTCCGTTCCGGGTTTGGGCATTCAATACAACGGACGTTTTACCCCATTCTCAAGTGCGTTAAATACCAAACCAGCTGGGAGTGACCCTCTGTTCCAAACCGGCGGGAACCTGGCTGGATTCTCACGTCTCAATCCTCCTGCGTTTTTGGGATCGGGTGCGAGTACCTACTTCACGCAAGATGGACCAAAGGATAAATGGGCCTACCTCTCTAACTTGTTCGCACGTATCTATCGTATCTATCATTACTACGATCGAGGCGTTGTCGCAACAGACAAGATGTGCGCGGATGGACCATTTAAGGGCCTGGCGTGTAGCGCGGATACGGATTGTCAACGTAAACAGACGGATCAATGTCGCGTGAACAAGGTTGTGAGAAATGGGAAGGGGGAGATCATAGCTGAGCCTGGCACCTGTGTATCTGATGCGACTATCACCTGTGATGGATTGAATGTTGACCCTAATGATGGATCAAATACAGATTGTCCAGTGATTGTAAGCAAGGGAACGTGTAAATCCATCAGTGATATTCCGGGTTGTGTGGTTCCTGATCCGAATGCTCAAAATGGGACAAAAAATGTCTGCGTGCATGGCCCAGGCTATTATCCGCGTCCGGAATTGTGTCCGGATCAAAACGACGAGTACTGTGGGTTGATTGCCTACGATATCACGGATAAGGCCGCCCTGGATCCGCAATCATCTTATCCATTGCCAACCGATGTAACACTTGGTCTCTACACGCCGACTTACCTTGGGTTAAATGCCTCGCCTGATAACTTTAAGTATATTTCGTACTACACGCCGCGTCCGCCGCGCGTCGCTGCGCCGGCTGTCAAAGATTGTCCGACGCCAGGCCATTGTCCTATTCAACGTATGGACGCCTTCACGCTTGACGGTCAAGCCGAGGGCGTGGTCAATGCGATGGGTTCGCAACATGCAGCCGACCTACGCTTCTATGGATGGGCTGCACATAACCAGATGCCGTTGCGCCAAGTTATGGTTGATTGGGGAGATGGAAGTCAGCAGAGCTTGCCTGATGCACGTTTAAAGAATCACAAGCCATTCTGTGGTGTGACCAAAGAGTGCAGTGATACGGTACGCGGTGGTGGTTTGACCTGTTCGACTGATGCGGATTGTCCTGCCGGAGCAGGGAAGTGTGTGCCGGTGGGTACGTGTAGCAAGAATCCGAACATCTACTGTTCGTCAGATAATGACTGCACCAATGGACAGAACAAAGACACCTGTAATATCCGTCCATTGTTTGGCAATACGCCGGAGGCTTGTGAGCAGAATTACTTCCGTTTTGAGCACTTGTATACCTGTAACGGTAAGGGCTCTCTACCAACCTGCGATCAGGGCGGGCAGACAAAAGATGCGCGTTGCTCACGCGATCCTAACCGTCCGTGTGATGTGAATAATCCAAATAGCTGCGCGGCAGGGGACACGTGTGTAGCGACTGGCATGGCTCCAACAACGGGGTGCTGGGATGATAAAAATGCGGCTTGTCGCTATACGCCACGAGTGTTGTTGCAGGATAACTGGGGATGGTGCTCTGGTGAGTGTCGTAATGCCTCTTCCGGCGGACAGCTGGTTGATGGTTCAGACACGCGCGTGCGCCACCAATACGGAGGGTGCTATTCATGGGGCACATTGGGAGCAATTACGCCGAATGAGAGGTTGAACTCGAAGCTGGGGCAAGATCTTCAAAAAGATTTGGAAGTTTCAAATCAATGCGCTCCAATCTTCCCGAATGGTAAAGAGCCTAGCTTGAGACCATGGATTGTCTATCCTGGATCAGTCCAGCTGAGAACGAGCGGTAGTCTTATAGGTCAATAATGGTTAGTTAGCTATAAATTAAAAAAAGGCCCCGTTTCTCAGGCGGGGCCTTGTGAAGCTGATCTGTTGGTTACTTCTTGTCGGCGGTCGCAAGCAAGCGCCCGGTTGCCGCATCGATGAAGTCGCTGTGCGTGCAGGTGCTGTCGAAGGTGCCGATGACGCACCTTTTACCGCTGGCGTTGCAGTCCTGATAGCAACGCTGTCCTACGCACACGAACGTGCTTCCGAGCGTATTGCTCGTGATGGTGATCGTCGCACACGCTCCTGGATCGCCATACCGGTTGACCTCGATGGTTTGAGTGGTTCCATCGACGATCCATTGACCGTTTTGCGCACTGGCGAGGCATTCGAATGCCTCGATCGTTGTATCGGCCGGCAGGTCATCTGCCTGATTGCCGCTGACATTGCACGCGAGCGCCGGAACCTCGCACGTGTGCGATGACTTGTCGCAGATCAGGCCATCTTTGCAGTCGTAATCTCCGCCGCACTTCTGGCCCTCCGCGCAGCGCGGGCAGCCAGTCACGGCCCCGCCGCAGTCGATGTCCGTCTCCGCCCCATCTTGGATGTTATTGATGCTGCAGGTCGGAAGCTTCAGGTCGGGCCCGGGGAGGTGGTCGACGCCGGCATCGCAGGGCGGCTTCAGGTCGGCCTGGATCAGGGAGTCGCCACCCCGGTCACGGAGGAGGCGGAGATCCACCAGCTCCTGCTCTCCGCATCCGCAGCCCGTACCCACGATGAGGGTGACGGTGCTGAGGAAACCAATCGCAAACCGTTTCATGGGTTTCATGGGATCCTCCTTCGTGGGTTTAGCGAAGCTGAATCGTCACCGCGACGCCATTGGGCGCGACGGTGAGACGAGCGCGGGCCCGTTCTCGGATTCCGATCACCGTGAGCGGGATGCCCACGGCGAAGCTCACGGCGCCGATCACCGTGAGCGGGATGCCCAGACGCAGGCCGGTGTTGTAGACGTACCGGTCATTGTATGAGTACCCGTCGAGCAGGAACATGGCGATGCCCGAGGCCGCACCGGCGATGCCGAGGCCGATCAGCGTTCCGCCGAAAACGGTCTTCATGCGTACGCCGTTCGGCGTATCGGCGTTTCGCGGCGTCGGCACGAGCGGAAGCGCCGGGGTGGTCGCCGGCGTGGCGGTTGCGGCGCTGTTGTCGAGCAACAGCGGCGGCTCCTTCGTGCCACGCGACGACGTACCGTCCTGCGAAGGCGAAGACTGGTCAGCTCGCGCCCACGGCGCGAGGCAAAGGGTGAGCGTGGCGACGGCGACGGCGACGAGCGAACGGGTCATGCGAGAGCCTCCTTCTCGTGCGTGGTTACGCACGGGGAAATGGGTCAAAGGAACTTAATTTATTTTCTCATTTTCGACTAATTCAAGCAAAAAAAATGACTTTTGTCAATAGTCGGATGTTTGTTTTTGGCTATTTTTGGCCAAATATTTATGATTTGTCGGTGTCCGTAGGGGGTGCCACCACCATTATTATTATTTCATCATCAGGGCGCACGCATGGGTGCGCCCGTACGTGTAAAATCCAAATAGTGGAATGGTGATTGAAAAAAACAACGACCCCGCACAAGGGCGGGGTCAAGGTGGGGGGGTGGGAGAGAGCGGATGGTTGATTAGCGGCCGCCGTCAGCGAGCGGCGGTCATGGTGGCGGGGGTGCGCCGCATGCTGCGATTCTCGCGGGGCACTCGTTCGAAGGCGAGGTGACAGATGGTCGCGTGCTGCCTCATGGTCTCGAGCGTCTTGCGCGCGACGCTGTCGAGGTTCTCGACCAGACAGCAGATCGCTGGTCCATCTGAACGGCTGAGTATCTGACGGAATTGTCGCCCGTCATCACCTTCCGGGACGAACATGAGAATGATGTTACGTCTGGATGATACGGCGCGGTCGAATGCCGCAGCATTGTTCACCCTCATGAATTCCTTCTCGGATTGTGTCCACGCAGCGGCGAAGGTCTTGAAGAAGCCCGGAAGATCGGGGGTCAGTCGAGCATCCCTTCCGACGATGACGAGATGATGCGTGGAGCCGGCCTCACGGGCTAGACGCTCGGCGTCTTCTCTGAGAGCGGTCTCTCGAAGCGTGAAGTGGATCTGCGGCTGTCGCATCTTGCCTCCAAGTGCAAGCGATGCTTGTGAACGGCACAACTCTAATCCGTGTTAGGATCAGAGCGCCGCCAGAATAAGTAATTTTTGCTGGTCGGTCAAGTAGGGGCGCGGTACGGGCGGGGTGACCCCGCCCGTACAGGCAACGATTGCATTGACAGTCTATTAAAGACCTGGCATCCTATTCGCAGTTGACTCGTTCTGGATGGACGAGTCGCTTTATTACTTAGAGACTAGTTAGTAGTTAGTAGATAGTAGAAAGTGGTTAGTAGTAGAGGGATATGTGCCCCTGCCTACTTCCTACTCACTACTTCCTACTCACTACTTCCTACTCACTATCCTATGGCCAGCCCTATTACGATAGCGATGAAACAAATCGCGGACGAAAAGCACATCTCGTACGAATCTGTGTTAGAAACCGTCGAGACAGCCTTATCTGCTGCTTATCGCAAAGATTTTGGCAACAAGAATCAAAATATTAAAGTAGAATTTGATCCGGAAAAATATGATGGCGCAACCGGCGGCATCCGTGTGTTTGACGTGAAGACAGTGGTGGAAGACATGGAATTGTCAGAAGATTATTTTGAGCGTTTTGAAGCGGCGCATATCCCAAAAAAACGGGAAGAGGGAAAGCGTGAGGAACGGCCGACACCGGAAGCGCTGGCTGCAGCTGAAGCGGCGCTGGCCGAGGAGTTCAAGTTCAATCCCAAGACCATGATTATGCTGTCGGATGCGCGCGACCTGAAACCGGATGCGCAGGTCGGGGAAGAAATTCGCGTGGAACTCGGTGTGCCTGCAGCATTTGGCCGCATGGCCGCGCAAACTGCAAAGCAAGTTATTCTGCAAAAGCTTCGTGAAGCAGAGCGTACGGTTATTTATAACGACTTCAAAGGCCGTGAGGGTGAAATCATGAATGTGACAGTTCAGCGCCGTGAAGGTCGCGTGGTCCTGATTGATCTTGGTCGGGCAACTGGTGTGCTTTTACCAGAAGATCAGATCGAAACAGAACGTTACTATCCGGGTACGCGCCTTAAGGCCTTGTTACGCGAGGTCATCCTGACGAACAAAGGGCCGGAGATTCGCCTGTCTCGTACAGCTCGTCAGCTGGTGGATGGCTTGTTTGCCCAAGAAATTCCAGAAATCATGAACGGCGTTGTAGAGATTAAGGGAGTGGCCCGTGAACCGGGGAGTCGTACAAAGGTAGCCGTCTCTACCAATGACGAAGCGATTGATCCGATTGGTTCGTGTATTGGCCAACGTGGAACGCGTATCCAAACAATTATTCGCGAGTTGGGCGGAGAAAAGGTGGACGTGATCCAGTGGTCGGATGATGCAACGGTCTTTATTAAAGAAGCTTTGAAACCAGCAAGCATCTTAGAGGTCAACTTGGATGAGGAAGAGCATCTTGCTCATGCCAAAGTAACACCAGACCAGCTTTCGCTCGCAATTGGAAAAGGCGGACAAAACGTACGCTTAGCTGCGAAGCTGACGAATTGGAAAATCACCATTGTGAAGCAAGATGGAGAAGCGGTCGCAGATTCGGAGAGTGGTGAGTTCACTCAAGTGGAAGAAGAGAAAGATGCTTTAGTCGATCCATCAAACAGTGAAGAAAGAGAATAAAATATGTCGTACATCTTTACGCTCATCTTTGTTCAGCCGATTTTGAATTTGCTGGTATGGTTTTATGATGTCTTGCCGGGCAGGGATATGGGCATTGCCATTATCC
>CAYPSC010000026.1:0-3639 GCA_964413385.1 uncultured Gammaproteobacteria bacterium
ATGAGCGCGACTTTATATCCACCGCGTGCGGCTTTGAGCTGCATACGCTGGATGAGCGTACGTGCTTGCTCAATGTTGAGTGTGGATGAACCTTCTTCGCGCATCACGCGGACAAAGTCTGGATGCGCATCCAATATGTCACTCGTATCGATATGAAGAAGGAGTCGAGCAAAGCATTCAGCGACTAATTTTTTTCCAACTTGGCTGGGTCCGGTCAAGAGATAGCCGGAACTTGGATGCAAGGCGGAATGAACCAAAATTTCGATAATTTTTTGGTGACCGATAATATCTTTGAAAACCGGATGAATCATGAGGCTATGATACAGAAGCTGACCATTTGTAGGAAGGGACTTCTTCACCCTTTGAGTCTCCTGTCAAAGCCTGCTATCGTGCTCGCATGAAATGGAAGGATTTTCTTACTGGCACGGATTTTTATCGCTATTTTCAATGTCCACATTGGCCGTATTGGGAACGGTTTGGAGACCCAAAGGATCGCCGTCTACTCACACCTGCGGAAGATCGACGAAACCAAGGTGGGTTGGAACATGAAAAAAACGTGGTCCAACAGTTGGGGCTGGATTTGAAACAAATAAAATTCGTCTCTATCGAGAAAGGATTTCAGCAGACGCTTGAGTTGATGCGACAGGGCGTGCCACTCATTTATCAGGGTTGGCTTATGAATGAAGATTGGGTTGGGCGTCCGGATTTGCTCAAGCGTGAGGTGGGAGAAAGTGCGTTTGGATCTTGGTATTATGTTCCGATAGATATTAAGCAAGCGCATGAGCTGAAGAAAGAGCACAAGGCGCAGCTCACGTTTTATGCGGTTCTCCTGGAGCGCATTCAAAAACAATTTCCGCGACATCCAGCTATTATCAATGGTGATCATCAATGCCTCTCGTTTGATGCGTCTGAGTTTCTCTCGGAGTTTCAAGAATTACTTGATCAATTAGAACGGATTCGTGCTGGAGAGATTCCAGAGCCGGTGTATCGCAAGGCGTGTGAGGATACATCTCCATGGGGCAAAGCCTGTCTACGCTTAGCGAGCGAACGAAATGATATTGCGCTTTTATTTAATGTGGACGTGAAGAAGCTTAAAGCTTTGCGCGATTTGGGCATCCGAACGGTAGACGATGCGGCAGATATGAATGTGTTTGCATTAGAAGGGCAGGTGCCTGGATTAACGCTCAAGGTATTGCAGGCGGTACAACGTCAGGCGCGATCGCTGTGTGATCATTCTGTCATTATTCGTGAACCGTTTGTGGATCCTACGGAAGGATTGGAAATCCATTTTGATATCGAGAGTCATCCTCCTACAGACCGGGACTATTTGTACGGTTTTTGGATTCGAGACAAGAAAAAAAGTTATTATCAATCTTTTCTTGCTGAGCGGCCTGAAGATGAAGAGACCATGTGGAGAGAATTTTTAGCTTGGCTGCCAACGTTACCGGATATCTACACGGTTTATCATTATGCGGCGTATGAGCCCGCGCGACTCACAATTCTTGCTGGCCGCTACGGCGATTTGGGAAATCCTTGGTTACAAAAGCTCAAAGAGCGACTGGTTGATATGAAAGAATTGGCGCGCGATCACGCCGTGTTCCCGTTGCCTTTCTATTCTTTAAAAATGATTGGCAAATTTTTAGGATTTGCTTGGACCGGAGAAGTGACAAGTGGCGGACAATCTGTTGATGTGTTTGAGGAGTGGCGCAAGACGGCGAAGCGTGCTCTCTTAGACTCGATTATTCATTACAACGAAGAGGATGTGCGTGCCACGGCGCATCTCTTGGATTGGCTTAGGAAGTATGCGACCGTAGAGACGGCCTATCAAAAACCGTATCCTTGGAAAAAGAAAGTTGATATTTAAAATGATTCGTATGTTTTATCGATTTTTTCTTATTGCGTGTTTTTCTTTTCTTGCCGTGCCCGTGGCAACCCTTGCCGCCCCCTCTTCTACCGTCACGTCTACACCTGCGGTCTTGCCGGCGGTTGAGACATATGAACGTGCTTTGGTGGAGAGAGTGGATTTAGTGAATCGGCAAACCGGGAATGCGGGGCAGCAAGTCGAGGTGTACCGCATTCGATTTCTCTCTGGACCGCTCAAGAATCAGACGAAAGATATTACGAGTGAACTGGGCACGAATCCATACGACATCCATCCACAAGTTGGTGATAAAATTGTTATTTTTATTCAAGGAGATACCAATGGTCAAGCGAATTTTTTTATCGAAGGGTATGATCGGCGTGGAGCGGTTATTTGGCTCGTCGTTCTGTTTGTCTTGACCTTGGTTTTATTGTCGGGCTGGCAGGGAGCAAAGGTCGCCGCTTCCATCGGCGTGTCCATTTTGTTAATTGGCTATGTTCTCATCCCTCTTTTTTTACGGGGAGTGAACCCGGTTCCAATCGCTATTTTGTTGATCGGCGTTTTTGTCCTCATCTCTACCGGATTTTCGAATGGGTGGAATAAGCGCACGCTTGTGACATCCATCGGAACCATGGGAGGGGCGCTCGTGGCGTTTCTTCTTTCTTGGTTATTTGCAGACTGGATGCATCTGAATGGGTTGTCTACAGATGAAGATCGTTTGTTTTTTGATAAGAATCCTAGTTTGGATCCGCGGGGGCTCTTGTTTGCCGGAATTATTATCGCTTCTGCCGGAGTTGTGGAGGATGTGGCTGTGTCTATTGTGTCCGGCGTATCGGAAGTGAAACGTGCTAAGCCACATGCTGGTTTTCGTGAATTGTTTTCCTCTGGCATGGTTGTGGGGAAGGATCACATGGGAGCGCTCGCGAACACGCTGGTATTTGCGTACGTTGGAGGATCGTTATCATCTCTCCTCCTTTATCAGCAATTTAAAAGTTCTTGGTTGAAGTTTATTAATTTTGACACCGTCGTGGATGAGATTGTGCGTTCCTTGTGCGGAACGATTGGTTTGGTGTTTACTGTGCCAATTACAGCGTTGTTCGCGGCTTGGGTCATGTATCATGATAAAGGGCAAATTCCAGAAGTGCAGGGACATGCACACCTTCATCATCATTAGGTTAGAGGATCTGGTTTTAAGGCTTGGTAGAGCCAAAGTGATCATAAAACCATTGACGCAAGCGACCTTTTTATGTAATTTTTCTGGTTCTTTATTGTATATTAAAAGTCAGGCTGATCATTTGTCTTGCTTATTCTTGAGGATTGAAATTTTTAAATTTTCAAGAATGAGCAGCAGATCCATGGGGTATGGATTTGGGCTCAGGGTTGTGACAAGGAGGGAGACGTGAGCGAAGCGATAACAGTGGCCTTGATAGGTCTGGCTGCCATGGCGTTCTTGTTCGGAATCGGCTGCCTGATTCGGCTTTGGCGCCCGCGCCGGAGGCCGAGGATGGTGCTGGGGCAGGCGGCGGCGGTTACTACCAGAGAAGGGCTGGTCGTGCACAATGAGCCGCGTCCTGCGCTGGCTGAGGCGACTTCATCCTCGTCTCAGACAGCCATGGGAGGATCTGCTGCTTCGACTGCTTCGACATCGGCAACTGCGCCGCTCCCGGGTTTCCCACGCCCTCGATATATTTTCCGGGATGGGGCGGCGTTGTTTCTGGTCACGCGCGTGGGAATGGGTGCTGCAGGTAAAGTGCAGGAGCTGCTTGTCAGGCGGGAAG
>CAYPSC010000026.1:3649-5443 GCA_964413385.1 uncultured Gammaproteobacteria bacterium
CGTCAGGGGGGGGCGAGAGGGGCATATGTTGGGGCATTGACTAGTAGTAGCGGGGGGCGCCTCACCCTCGTTACGATATATGGTGGCGCATTCCCCTTTGGAGATTGGGCCCAGGGGCAGGTGAAGCTTGGTGGGGGTATAGCTTTGGTTACTGCTTACCTCACAGATGATAGGGATGAAGCTTGGCAGCTTCTGCGCAAGCAGACTCCCGCTCCTTCGGACGAATTGACTGCGTCGCCTGGAGGGCGTCCCTTTTCTCCATCCACTCAGTTGCCTTCGTTGACGGGCGTTCTCCAGACTGTTTCCGATCAACGGGGATTGTTCGACGAACCGTCTGACGACGAGTAAGCGGAGGACGGACGACGGACGGAAAGAGGAAGAAGCTTGGGCCGTGTGCGAAGCTGCATGCGGCCCGTTTTTTATTCAAATTTTTTTAAAAAGATGGTTTCTTGACATTCCTTTTTTAGCACTCTAATATTGAGACTGCTAGTGTATGGAACAGCGTCTAGCAAAATTATTGAAATCTGTGGTCGATGAATACGTGGCAACGGCTGAGCCGGTCGGTTCGCAGTATTTGGTTGAGCACTATCACATGGATGTGAGTCCAGCGACGGTGCGCAATTGGTTTACGGAACTGGAAGATGAGGATTTGGTGGCCCAGCCGCATACGTCAGGTGGGCGCGTGCCAACGGAAAAAGGATTCCGTGTATACATTCAAATGTTTGTTCAACCAAAACCGGCTTCCAAGCGTGAACGCGAAGTCTTAGAAAGGGCGATCAACGTTCCGCGTGATGAAGGTGGACACCACGTCAAAAATTTGGCTAAGACTTTGGCTGACCTTTCTGGTCAGGCCACGGTCGTCGGGTTTAATAGCGCGGATACCTATTACACGGGGCTGTCGCAACTTTTTGCCCAGCCGGAATTTAAAAATTGGCAGCGCGTCATTTCCCTTTCAGAAGTGTTGGATCGATTGGACGAAACGTTGCATCGGTTGCGTCATCAAGTTTTTCCAGAACCGCAGATCCTCTTGGGGAGTGACTGTCCATTCGGTTCTTCGTGCGGCACGATTCTCGGATCTTGGGAAGGAGGATTGATCGGTATCCTTGGTCCGATACGCATGGATTATCAAATGGGACTTTCTCTCCTTTCGACGGCTATTCATATTCAATGACATTCACTATGGATGAAGAAAAAGACAAGAACACGCAATCCGGAACGCGCGATCAAGTCAGTCATGATCAAACGAGCGATGGGCAAAGCGATCAAGATGACCAACGCGCGCACCGTGCTTGTTGTGGAAAGTGCGATGAATATCTCGCAGGATGGAAGCGTGCGCAAGCTGACTACCAGAATTTGAAAAAAGAAACCGAGCGGGAAAAGGCGGAATTCGCTAAGTACGCAAACGAGCGTTTGCTCCACGAACTCTTGCCGGCTATTGATCAATTTGGCATTGCGATGCAGCACGTGCCATCGAATGATGCGGAACCAAAGACGTGGTTGAATTGGGCGCAGGGTGTTCGAGCTATCCAGTCTCTTTGGGAGCAAATGGCTAAAGCCGTGGGACTTGAGCGTATCCCGGCGCAGGGCTCGTTTGATCCATTGCTTCATGATGCGGTTGGTGAGGAAGAAAAAGAAGGCCAAGAACCTGGAACGATCGTTCGCGTGGCGACAGATGGTTGGCGCTTGCATGGAAAGGTTCTGCGGCCGGCTAAAGTTATCATATCGAAGTGAGTCTGCTCGTCTCCATTTAAATTTTAGATCTTCAATCATTTAATCTTTCACTCTGGTATGTCT
>CAYPSC010000026.1:5453-8660 GCA_964413385.1 uncultured Gammaproteobacteria bacterium
ATGAGTTTTTTAAGAACCTTCCGGCCAGCCAATCGCAAAGCATTGTGCCGCCGATTGATATGTATGAAACCGATGTGGCGGTGGTGGTAGAGACTCCGTTAGCGGGCGTAGATCCAAACAAAGTAGAGATTTCCATTGAGAACGGCATCTTGTCGATTAAGGGTTCGAGCGAACGAAAAACAGAGGTAGATGAAAAGAATTATTATCGTAAGGAAGTGCGTACGGGTTCGATCTTCCGCCAGATTGCTTTGCCGACACGGGTTCAGGAAAATAAGGCGGAAGCAGCTTTTGAGAATGGGATCCTGAAGGTCACGATACCAAAGGCAGAGGAGCAAAAGTCGGTCAAAGTCGAAATTAAAAAGAAGAATTAAAAGGAAGAAATCATTATTAAAGATTAACGAAGAGTGTCCGTATGCCAAAAATTCTCGGAATCGATCTCGGAACCACGAATTCCTGCATGGCGATCGTTGAGGGCGGTCAACCAAAAGTCTTGGAAAATGCAGAAGGGAGTCGTACGACGCCGTCGGTGGTCGCCATGACGAAGGCAGGGGAGCGTCTTGTGGGTCAGATTGCGAAACGACAGGGAGTTGTTAATCCGGAAAATACAATTTTTTCGGTCAAACGTTTAATTGGTCGTCGTTCCAGCGATCCAGAGGTGGAACGTGACCGTAAGTGGTTGCCATATAAAATCGTTCCGCATGGCGATTCTGTGCGTGTGGCGATGAGTGGGAAAGAGTATGCGCCAGAAGAGATATCCGCCATGGTATTGCAAAAGCTTAAGGCAGACGCGGAGGCGCGTTTGGGTGAGAAAATTACCGAGGCTGTGATTACAGTGCCGGCTTATTTTGATGACTCACAGCGCCAAGCGACGAAAGTGGCGGGGGAAATTGCTGGGTTGACGGTGCGTCGTATCATCAATGAACCAACGGCTGCGGCGCTTGCCTACGGATTTGATCGCAAAAAGGACGAGAAGATCGTGGTGTACGATTTGGGAGGCGGCACATTCGACGTGTCTGTGTTGGAAGTCGCATATGATGCCTCGACACAGCAGAACACGGTGGAAGTACGGGCTACTAATGGTGACACGCATTTGGGTGGCGATGATTTTGACCAGCGTCTCATTGGTTGGATTATTGAGGAGTTCAAAAAAGCGGAAGGGATTGATTTGAGCAAGGACTCTCTCGCGCTCCAGCGCATTAAAGATGCGGCGGAAAAGGCGAAGATCGAATTATCGAGTGCCATGGAAACAGAAGTGAATCAGCCGTTCATTACGAGTGATGCGAGTGGCCCTCGTCACTTACTCCTCAAACTTTCACGCGCCAAGCTCGAACAGTTGGTTGGCGATTTGGTTGATAAAACTTTGGAACCATGCAAGAAAGCGTTGGCAGATGCCAAGATGTCTGTGGGGGATATCCACGAAGTCATTTTGGTCGGAGGGATGACACGCATGCCACTGGTCATTCAGACCGTTGAAAATTTTTTTAAGAAGAAACCAAACGCCTCCGTAAACCCTGATGAGGTGGTGGCGGTCGGTGCGGCTATCCAAGCCGGTAACTTGCAAGGTGATATCAAGGGTGAATTGCTGTTGCTTGATGTCACCCCGCTCTCCTTTGGTTTGGAAACATTAGGAGGCGTCATGACGAAGATTATTGAACGCAATACCACTATTCCAACTTCCAAGTCACAGATTTTTTCCACGGCCATGGATAATCAGCCATCGGTAGAAATTCATGTACTGCAGGGAGAACGAGAGCTTGCGCACGATAACCGGTCGCTTGGACGGTTCACGCTGTCTGGTTTGCCTCCAGCGCCGCGTGGGATTCCGCAGATTGAAGTCACGTTCGATATTGATGCGAATGGTATTTTGAACGTGAAGGCGGTAGATAAAGCGACGAACAAAGAACAGAAGATTACCATCACCGCGTCTACAAATCTCTCGAAAGATGACATCGAGAAGATGCGGAAAGAGGCAGAGACGCATGCTGAGGAAGACAAGAAACGACGCGAAGGGATCGAAGTCAAAAACATGGCGGAAACAATGGTGTACACTACGGAAAAGATGTTGAAGGAATATGGCGATAAAGCGAATGCGGATGATAAGAAAGCGGTAGAAGAAAAGTTGGAGGCGCTAAAGAAGGTGAAGGATGCGGATGATATCGAGACCGTTAAAAAGACGGCGGATGAACTCGCGACGGTGGCGCAAAAAATTGGGGCGGCTATGTATCAACAGCAACAACAGAATCAACAGCCCGGATCTTCGGATCAAAATTCGGAACAGAAACCAGACGAAGGGGAAAAGAAATAAGATTTCTCTCATCTATTTATGGACAATCATCCGGTTCCTGAGAAGAAGTCTATCAATATCAACGTACAAGCAGAGCCTAAGGATTTGAAGGGTCGCTATGCAAATTTGTGTGCGATTACATCTCAGGAGCGGGAAGTGGTGATTGATTTTTTGGCGGTTATGAATGCCGGCGGCCAGTCAAACGCGCAACTTGTTTCACGTGTTTACTTGAATCGCTTCACGGCGCAAGAATTGGTGGATGCACTGAAACAGAATTTGGATCGTTGGGAGAAGATGAGGTATGAGGGCGCAAAATAAGGATAAAGGAAAATAATGCCTAAAGATTATTATCAAATTCTCGGCGTTCCGAAGAACGCAAGCGACGAGGAAATTAAAAAAGCGTTTCGACGCTTAGCGCATGCGCATCATCCGGATAAGGGCGGAGATGCTCAGAAGTTTAAAGATATAAACGAAGCGTATCAGGTATTGGGTGATAAGCAGAAGCGCGCGACGTACGATCAGTTTGGATCGACGGCGTTTGAAAATGGCGGCATGGGTTCGGGCGGTCCCGGATTTGGGGGGTTTGGTGGTTTTAGTGGATTCGATTTTGGGAATTTTCAGGGACAAGACATGGGTGATCTAGGGGACATTTTGGGCGAAATGTTTGGTCTTGGCGGCATGCGAGGTCGCGGTCGGCAGGCGAATCGAGGAAAAGACATTGAGGTTGATATGGAATTGTCCTTAAAAGAAGCAGCGTTTGGTGTCGAGCGCCAAATCCGTTTGTACAAGCACGTGGTCTGTTCGCGTTGTCATAGTGAAGGTGCAGAACCTGGTACAAGGATTGAAACATGCCCAACTTGCCAAGGGTCTGGTCAGGTCAAGCAAGCGCAGCGCACGTTGTTTGGGACGATCCAAACGGCAAC
>CAYPSC010000027.1:0-8516 GCA_964413385.1 uncultured Gammaproteobacteria bacterium
AGCTAAGACTGTATGAAGGTGACCACTTCGTCGCCTTCGGAGAGTCCAGAAATGATTTCCACGAGACCGCCGTCTGCCTGAAGCCCGGTTTTGATTTCTGTTTGGTGATAGCTTTTCGTCCTTGGATTATCAATGACACGGGCGTATTGTTTCCCATTGTCGTCGAGGATAGCGCGAGCCGGAATGGCCAAGGCTTGAGGTTTCTTGTCTATCAACACCGTCATGTTGGCGGTCATCCCTGGTTTGATATTTGTCGCGTTGTTGATGTTGGCGGTCACCTTGTAATTAACAACTCCTGAAACGACCGTGGAGGCTGGATTAATGGTTTCGATGGTTCCGCTCGTGTGTTGATCTGGGCCGAGGGCATCAAAAGTATAGTCAACGGACTGACCTGGTTTAAGGGCAGCTACGTTTGCCTCGCTGATGTTGGCTTCCGCGTGCAGGCTTTGGACATTTTGGAGTGTCATGACTTCTTTAAAGGCTGTGGCCTGTTCGCCGACTTTTATATCAATAGCGGTGACGGTGCCTTCGGCGGGAGATATCAACATAGTATTATTTACGGCTGCTTGCGCTGCTTGCACCTGTCCTTGTGCAGACGTTACTTGGGCTCTGGCAGCGTTTATCTCTGCCGATGTAGCTGACGCCTTTACCTGATCCAGGTTTGCTTGTGCTTGGGTAAGGCTGGCCTTTGCTGAATCGATCGTGTTTTGGGCGGTGACGAGGGCTTGGCTTTCTGCCTCTTGAGCTGTCTGATAGGCGTTGAGATTGGTCAGATATGTGCTCGCACGCGTATTCGGAATATCGATGGTCCAAGAATCTGTGTCTCCTGCAATATTGCTAGGAAATTGAATATATAAACCGTGCGTCCCTAGTGGAACGGGTCCTGAGGTATTTATCGGGCCATCCCCCATCTCTAACCCCGATAAGCTATATCGTAGGCCTCCGGCTGTGTATAATTTTATTTTATATTGGCCTTGGGTTTTTTCTGTGTAAATGCCGCTAATAGTTGGGTTGCTGCTATTCACATTTGATATGCTAGGGGTTGCAGTCAATCCAGAGTTAAGAAGGGTTTTGTAGGCGTTTTGTACAATGGTATCTTGCTGTGTTTTTGTTTGGTTGTAGGCGCGTTCCGCATTGTCTAAAGCGACCCGCGCGGCTTGTACGGCTGCCTCGCTTATGGCGATTTGCGTATTAGTGCTACCGTTAAGTATCTTTTCATAGTTAGCTTGCGCTTGGGCGAGTGTCCCTAGAGCACTGGTTAAATTGGCGCGTAAGGTGGCCTGGTCTAAGATGGCCAGCACTTGTCCGCTTTTGACATGATCGCCTTCTTTGACGTTGATTTTTCGTACCGCACCACTCGAGGGGAAGCTTAGATTTACATCCAAGCTGCTTGCAACCTGACCTGTTGCTAGGACGGTTTGTTGTAGATCCTGGCGCTTAACCATCTCTGTTTGGATGTTTTTTGGTTGTTTTGGCCGGAAGATGAAGATGCTGATAACGGCGATGATAACTAGGAAGATGATTGACCAAACAATACGTTTAGGAGTGAAGGGTTTCATAGGGTTATTTTTAGGAGGGAGAAATTTTTTTTAGGAGAAAAATAAGCTGCTCTATTTCTTGATCGTTCATTTTTATAAAGAGAGGCTGCATCAGGGTTAAGTATTTTTTTTGTAAATCGCTGAATTTCTTTTTTTCACCTGCTGCCAAGGTGATTTTTATCGCTCGTCTATCCTGGGGGTGTCTTTTTCTAGTTAGTAATTTTTTTGCTATCAGCTCGTCGACGAATTGGGTGACGGCTCCTGGCGTGATGTGGAGAGCGTTGGCTATTTCTTTCGCCGTGACTCCGTCTGGGTGTTTTGATATGAAGAGCAGGAGACTGACTTGTGGGTGGGTGAGGGGCGTTTCTCCCAGAGGAAGTTCGTGACGCGCCATGAGAGTACGTGTTACATGGCGCATTTGTTCCATTAGCTTGTAGAGGAGTTCATCACGTGGAAAAGACATAAGGCAGATACCATATATGTTAGCTACTAAAACATTTTTGTCAAGAGAATCTTCTCAGATTCCCTTTTAGGATTTTATTTTATTGTTCAGTTTTTCTATCAGGTAACGAAAGAGTGTCTTCATCGAGTTGCTGATGGCTTCATCTTCAATAATGATGGCAACTGGTTTGTCTTTCTGAAAAGAAAACATCGCAACTTTTTGATCGTAGATCACCATTTCAATATCGAGTCTGTATTCTTTTGGAATAATTTTTGTGACTCGAAGAGCTGTATTGTCTAGCGATTGAGTGAGCTGAACAAATGGGCTATCGGCTGCTAGGCCAATACATTGGATCCCTAAGCGGGCTCTTTTATTGACGTAATATTTGATATATTCTGCGCCCAATGTTTGATTGATGGCATCAGGCCCTGATAAACATCGGATATATTTTTCTTTGTTGTTTTGTAAACTATCTTCATAGGCCTGTTTGACGCCCTCGATCCCATCGAAAAAGGTGACGTGCGGCAACAGCTCTGAGGCGCCTCTCATTTTTTTTATTTCGGGTAAAAGGCCTTGCCATTTTTTTTTATTTTTTTCGAGTAAATCTTTTTGACGTTCGATATAGGTTGGGAGTATATCAGGATCTATGGATTGAAATTCAGTTGTTTTATGTTGATTTGTAGTCGTTACTAGTCCTTTTTGGATTAAGTTTTTTAATAAACCGTATGCGGTTGTGCGGTTGAGATGAGCTTTTTTTGCCAGTAGGCTCACTTTTAAGCTTTCGTGCTGAAATAGGATAGTCATGAGCTGTGCTTCCTTTGGGTTGAGACCAAGTTCTTCAAAAATTTTTTCTATTTTTGTGGGCATATAAACCCATTTAAATAATGTTGTCTAAAAAAGTCAACAAATACATATTAAAATGTTTACAAATACCTGTTTTTATTATACTAAATTTGTGTTCGTACATTCAAACAATAGGAGGATCCACCATGGGGAAAAATATCCTTGTGTCCGCTCTTGGTTGCGGTACGAACCAGACAGATGCGGGATTGGTACAAGCAGCATATGAGCAGGCGGGCTACGTAGTCGTGCATGATCCGCGGGAGGCGGATGTCGTCGTGGTTGAAACGTGTGCGATGTCGCCTGAGCGGGAAGAGGCGAGTCTGAGGGAAATCGAACGTTGCCGAACGCTCGCCCCCCGGGCGGATATCGTAGTCGGCGGTTGTCTACCGGCTATTTCGCCAAGCCGTCTGATTGGTGCGCGTGCGGTGAATCTCGTTTCGCCTTCGCGTCTCGTGGAGGGCTTGCGGAACCGATTCTCTCAGCTCCCTGGTGTTCCTTGGTTGGTGGAACAGAGGGATCAGGGGCGGGTTTTGATCCGCATTTCAACGGGATGCCGAGATCAGTGCTTGTTTTGTTCGATTTGGCGTGCGGCTGGAAGAACGGTAAGTCGTCCCAGCGCCGATATCGTGCGTGACCTCGAGATGGCATACGCGAGAGGGTGGAGACGGGTGCGCTTGGTGTCGGAGGACTGTGGCGCGTGGGGAACTGACTGCGGTGACCGTCTGGGATCGCTGCTTGCCGTTTTGGGCAAGCGCGGGCGAGATCTGTCAGGGCTCCAGATCTCACTTGGAACGCTGCATCCACGGTGGTTGCCACAGATTTCTGATGATTTCGTGACAGCCATCCAAGGAGGCGTCCTCGAACCCTCGCTACAGATCCCGATCCAGAGTGGGAGTGATCGCTTGCTCCGACTCATGGGCAGAAGGTATCGCCTTCGCGATATCGTGCATGATTTGCGACGACTTCGCGAGAAGATATCCGGACTCCGTCTCTACACGGACGTGATTGTTGGTTTTCCAACGGAAGAAGCCTACGATGTGGCGTCGACGATTGCGGTCTTGACGCTCATCGGATTCACCGAAGTTTCGGTGTTCGCTTTCTCGCCGCAGGAAACCGCCGCCGCTTCGCGACTTAAGAATAGGCTTTTGCTGTCCATAGTTGAATCGCGTGTAGACTTTGTGGTTCGACAGATTCTCCAACAGGACTTTGAGGCATCGGGGATTCTCTCTTGGGAGGGGTATCAAGAGATCCTCCTTCGGGGGGGACGTGCGCGACCCGTTGTCTTCCAGAACAGGTGGTTGAAAAATGTGCTGACCCCGCATCCTGCGGGAGAAGGAGAGAGGGAGATGTGCGCAATGCTCAAGAAACTTTTGGATCTTATCAAGGGTCATCTACCTTGGGGTGCGGCGACGCGTGATCCTGACGTGTCCCGTTTTGCTGGGGAAGTCGGGATCAGCGAAGGGAGAGACTCTGTCCTGGCAGAGCGTCTCGGTACATCTCAAGTTCGTGATCCCTAGTTTTCTGCTTATGTCATTCGGAGACCGTCTATCATGATGGTCTCCTTTTGTTTATCTAAAGTAAGACCCCCGTCTCGAAAGTTGGAGACGGGGGTTGAAGAACTGAGCGGGGGATTGTGGTGAAGGACAGCTACGCTACTTGGTGAGCGTTGGAGATGGACGTGACGAGCTCGTAGGCGAGTCGGTGTGCATCTCCGTCTTCCGGACGAATCCAATCGGATGGGATAGCCTTGAGACCGAGGTGGGCTCCGAGCGACGCACCCACCATCGAGGCGACGGAGTCGGCATCGCCACCGTCGTTGATGGCTTCCAGAATGCCAGCACGGAAGCTGGTTCGGCATCGCAGGAACGTGGCGATAGCGAAAGGCACGGACTGGAACGTCGGACATTCGTTGCCGACTTCCGCCAGGAGGCGATCCCGGTCGTATACCAGACCGTTCTCGGCGATGTATCGGAGCACCTGGCAGATGCGCGGTTCAGACTCAGGAAGGCCACCGTATTCGTCGATGCACTCGCGTTCACGGTCTCCCAATGCGCCGACTAGCCGAAGGAGCCAACCTTTTTCATCCCCAGGCTCTTCACCGCGCATAAGCCAGACGAGCTGAAGCGCGAGGGCTGCAGCTCCAATCCAGGCACGAGGGTCCGGGTGTGTCAGCTTGCCGTGTTCGATGCAGGCTTCGACCACTTGGGCATTGTTGAAACCACGAAGCGTGCAGACAGTGGCAAGAGGAGCGATGCGCATGGCAGCACCGCATCCGGCTCCGTTGCCAGGTCTCATCGGACGTGTCGGAGGCTTGGTCGGAGCGCGTCCCATCTTCCCCTTGGTCGAAAGCCATTGTTCGAGCTCACGAACGGAGTTGAGTGTCGTACCACCCCAGCCCTCGATGCTGTCGTGCATCATCTGGACCAGAGCACGTGCCATGTGTTCGGGAGTCGCATGTGGATGCCTCACGAAACACCAGCCGACTCCAGACGTCTGCTGCCAGTCATCCGAGGCCATGGCAAAGGTGGGTGCATTGAGGTCTGCGCGCCAGTCGCGTACGTCTTCGAGCTTCGTCACTCCGAATCCGTGGGTACGCTTTATGATTTCGGCTCGCGTCAGGCATTCGACAGGTAGGCCCCAGCGATCACCGATTTTGACCCCCAGGAGCATGGTGCGAATACGATCGGTCAGTGCCAATGTTTCCACGGGTCCCTCGCTTTCTTTTGAAAGGACGTTGCTGTCATCGACCTTTGGCGTCCCGAGGTTGTCGAGGCGTCAGAGACGATGCCGAAGCCCTAAGAAGAAGCGGCTTCGGCGATCGAGAGAACTGAGGATGATAGGAGAACTATTGCTTGATGTCAACCACCCGATGGGCGGTCTTGGAAGAACGCCGGATCGTGACCGTACTGCCGGTGGGGAAGTCGCGGGCATCACGCCACATGCCGTCGGAGTAGATGGCACCGCCTTGAGCCATATCAGACACGATTGTGAGTTCTTCACCATCTTCGAGCAGACCAGAAGCCAGATTGGCTGCAGTCGTCCTCGAGACGAATGGCTCGCAAGCGACATAGATCAACCGTTTGTCAGTGCGAGCGAAGGGAACGCGGAGGCTTGCCTTACCGTTGGCGACAAGTGTCTGAGCTCCGGTGATGATCGATCGAGCCCAACCCGTGGATCCGCAACCCGTGGCTACGAGGAGCCGTGTGGAACACTGGTGCTCCTCGCGGTTTCGATACCGAAGCGTGTAGTACGCGGCCTGGGGGTCACAGCGACCGACGACGATTTCGTTGACTCCGAGAATCGGTTGCTGGCCGACCATGTACGCTTCGCACAGCGTGATCTCTTCGATCTTGAAGGCGTTGCGGAACATGGCATCGATGGCGATCGAGACTTGTTCGATCGTGAAGCGCATCAGGACGCCGTCGATGGTTGCCGGTGAGGGATTGAAGGGAAGGATCGGTTGGCCGTGGACGTACTTGGCGATGTTCACGAACAGTCCATCTGGGCCGACCGCGATCACCAGATCACGAGGATCAAAGATGAATCGCGGTAGCTCGTCCTTCTGGATCGTGACCATCTGGATCGTCCTCGGGATTGCCCGGCGGATGGCCGACAGGACCGTTTCCCATCCTTTTTGTTCGACTCGGTAGGGGATGAGATCCTGCCCGGTTGAGATGATGGCGAATTCTGCAGCCTCGACTGAACCCGCGTGTTGAACCTTCAACTCCTCGAGTCGCGTTTGACGCGTGACCAATACGACGCGCGCGAAATTCGCCATGTGCCACCTCAGCCTTGGTTGCCAGCGGCGGTTCGCACGGCGTCGAGCAGATCGGGCGTCAGGGTTACATTGCGGAGTGCCGGGTTTTCGGCCATCTTGGCGTAGGCGATCGCCAGCAGATGCTTTGGATCCGTCTTTGCATATCCTTCGAGCGCAGCAGCCGTTGCCAGGGCCTGGTTCTGGGCTTCGGTCAAAGCGTTCCGACCCTGCTGTTCGATGAGCTCCCGACGCGCCTCGGCCTCGATCTTCTCTGCTTTGACCCTGGCGAGCGCAAGCTCGCGATCATGTTCGCTCTGAGCCATACGCCGCTCTGCCATGGCATCGTCGGCCTTCTGCAAAGCACCTTCACGGAACGGTGCTTCGAGTGCCTGGAGCAGGGTCGTGTCTTCCACTCGGACGTCGCCCATGGTGAGCGCGCTGACCTCTACGCCGAGCGCACTGAACGTTTTCTCCATGGCCTGGATAGCTTCGAGCGAAGCCGTTTTGATTTTGTCCGCGCCAGCCAGACAATCTACGAGCGATTCCTTGGCAACAGCGCCACGAATCGGCTCCTGGAGCAATGCCCCGAGTTCGCTTTGGAATTTGCGAGGATCGTCGGTTCGGTAGCTTCCGTTTTGCGGGTTGACACTGAAATTCCGACGCGTACGCAGCGCCTCCGGTTGGTAACGTACGGTGGCCGCGCCTTGCATACGGACACGCTGGCGATCCGACGAGAGCGCCACGAAGTTGAATGGCACGAGCTGATCGCTGGTGGGGATGACGACCACCGTGTTCCAGAAGAATACGGGACCGACCCAACCAGCGCCCTTCGCGACCAAGTTGGGTCCACGGAACACGAGGACGTGATCGTTGGGCGCTGCCCTGAAGAGCACGCCGATTTCCGAGAGACGACTCAGAAGACTCTGAATCCTTTTCTGCATTTCCATGACCGAACCTCCTGGTGTGTTGTGAACGTGCATTGTTCGGCGGATGGTGTTGCTGGTTATCTGTGTGTTTTGACTCTCACTCAGAAACCAGCGAAACGGTTCATACACCGAAATCGAAAGCTCTTCATATTGCCTCCTTTTGAATAGCTTCCGAAGCGATGGATGATTGAGAATGTACGTGAATTAGTGTATTACAAACACAAAGTAACAGGGAGGAATTCATATGTCAAGATGGCAAGGAGAAAAAAGACCGTACGTTTTTGACGTACGGTCTAAGAAGACGAAGGAACGAGCTAGCTACCGAAGCCGCCGCCAGCCGTCTGGCTGAATGCTTTAGCCGTCTGGCTCGCGCGCACGGCGGACTGCGAGAAGAGCGCGAAGGCCTTGCGGATCTCACTTGGGTTGTTCGACGGGGTGAGGATCCACTTCTCTTCGATCCCCATCTCGCCGAAGACGTGGCGGAAATCCGTGCGGCCCTGATCATCGATGCCCATGGCGGCGATCATGTGGCGTTCGGTCACGAGGAGATCGCGTACGATCGGCTGGACGTCCTGTGACCGGCGATACTTGGTTGAGTGCTCGTCGGCGCCATCGGTCACGACGCAGATCACCGAACGGCAGGGCACTCCCGCATCGGCGAACTCCTGTGTCTTGGCGATGACCGTCGCGCAGGTGACGGCGACCTGATCATTGAGCGGTGTACCACCATTGGGATCGTAGTTGCTGGTATTGAGGCGCGGTACCTGATCGAGCGGCACGAACGGGCAGATGATCGTCCCGTTCAGATAGCGGATGTGTACCAGGATTCCGTTTTTTTGCTTGGTCGCGGCGAGAGCATCGAGCATGCTGTTCACACCCTGTCGCACCGCCTCGGTATTGCCCTTGACGAAGCGGATCGAACCGGAGTCATCGACGAGGAGGGCGACGAGAACCACCTCGCTCGCCGTGACGTCGTCGACCTGGACGCCGAGGCCGGCTTGGATCTGTGC
>CAYPSC010000028.1:0-8203 GCA_964413385.1 uncultured Gammaproteobacteria bacterium
TCGAACAATGGCTTGATATCTGTCATCTTCGCGAGATCATTTTCTAAGCCAGCCTTCCCCTGTTTTGCTGATGCATAGATGACGGGGAAATCCGTTTGCGCATCCGAAGCGCCGAGTGTCACAAACAAATCAAATACTTCGTTTAGCACCCATTCTGGACGAGCGTCTGGCTTATCAATCTTGTTAATGACAAGAATGATGCGATGACCTGCCTCGATCGCCTTTTTAAGCACAAAACGCGTCTGTGGCATGGGTCCTTCCTTGGCATCCACAAGCAGAAGCGCGCCATCCACCAAATTCATGATGCGCTCTACTTCCCCACCGAAGTCAGCGTGACCAGGAGTATCCACGACATTGATTTTGGTGTTACCAACGGTGACGGCGACGTTTTTAGCCAGAATCGTAATACCACGCTCGCGCTCCAACTCGTTTGAATCCAAGATTGTTTCACCTTCGAGTGCTTTTGCTTTAAATGTATCGGATTGCTTTAAAAGCGCATCAGCCAAGGTCGTTTTGCCGTGGTCAACGTGAGCAATGATTGCGATGTTGCGGATATCCATAGGTTTAGGTCGTGCGATAATAAAGCAAAAAATTAAAATCGTCAAACCTTCGGGAACGAAAAAAGCACTCCAGAGGCGTTTAGCTTAAACGCGTGTGAGTGCTTTCTTTTTAGAGAAGGAACTAGAGGGCCGGGCCCCTCCGTGCGATCGCCGTCGTCGTCCCGCAGTGGCGAACAAGAGCGTGCCGTGCGGGTGAGCGTTTCGCTACAGAGGGGCCCAGCCGTTTGAGGCCCCACGGCAGGCGGCAGAGATAACTCTGGCGCGTGAGACCTGGTTGCGCGCTTTCTCACAACGCGCGCACATTGTCTGCCGTGGAGCCTTTATATCTTCACGTCGAGGACCATGGGGGACCTCCTTGAGGCCGCCGTTTCGGCGTGTGAGCTCCGGGCGCTGCTTGGCGGGTGCGCCGGGAGCTCTGCAGTGGGTGTGTGACCTCAGCGCGGGCGCGGGGCGATCTCCTCGCGGCGCCCGTGGTCACTCCGCGTCGGACGATCACGTCAGGCCCAGAGCGGTTCGTCTTCCGCACTGGGCCTCTCTCAGGTCCGCATAGAGTTTCTCCTGTCCGCGGGATTCACACCCGCTCGCCCGCCGGCTTGGATCATCGTCCTGCCGGGCTAGGCCTGGTTGAAGGCGGCGGGGGTTGCATGGACGCGCCCTTGCGCCCGACCCGCGCCGCCGGCGCGCGCCGTGGTGCGGTCAGCCGATCGAGCGGCCGGCGCAGTTGTTGGCGTTGCCCTGGGGGTTGTGGTTGGTCGAGCGGCCGCGCTTGTCGTCGCTCATCTCGCTGCGGCCTCGCTCGGCGCCGGCGCCCTGGTTGTTGGGGGTGACGGAGAAATAATCGACCTGGTTGAGCCCGCCGTTCGGGCTCCCGCGTGCTCGATTCTGCATCTTGGATGCCTCCTTGTTCTGTGTTCTGTCTACGCGTTGTCGACGTACGTTGCGCGGCTCTGGCTTCGTCGCTGACGAGCCTTCCCGCGTTTTGGTGAACACAGGATGGCATATCTAGCGGCTTTTGTCAAGAGCCCCATCATCCCCAAGCTGTCGAAAATAAAAAATCCCTTATTTCTAGGGTTTTTATAAAACTAACCGAAAGTTTAAAAAAATCGGCCGGCCCTCTGAAGATGCGCCACCATCCACTATCAGCTCACTTCCCTTGGGGGCAGAGCACGACATTGGATGACATCTTCAGAGGGCACAGCCGATGTGCAGGTTCGAAGGGTCGGTTGGGGGTGGATTGCCGCCCCAGATTGCTCCGGGGCGGCTCTCCTGCCGGGCGCGCGGCCGTCGTTTTCAACTTGTGGCCGGCGCGTTACATGGCGCACCTCGTGTCCATGCGGGCCTCCAGTGCTCCTCTTGGGAGCTTTGCGGTTGCAAAAATAACATAACCAGCGGCTTTTGTCAAGCCTGGTTTAGCGAAAAATGGCTAATGAAAGAGAAATTTGCCGAGAGACCTCTTCAAAGAGATTCCTCCACTCGTCGTCAAACTCCTCGGTCGGAATGACAGATACGGTAAGATTGCGGAATCAATCACCAGGGGAATAAGTTACATGATTTAGGGGGTCACTTTTTATGTTCATTAAAAAATTCTTTTGCCATTTCCCAAAATTCTGGATAATTCTTTTGCGTTTTCATCCAATACCACCACTCTACCCCCCAAAAATAAACGGATGACATGTGCAAACGCTCGGCAAAAACAAAATTATCCTTCATGCGATTTACATCAAATGATTTGAATTGAACATCGAGCGACTCATCTAACACCCCATGTTTGACCCACGGTTCCATCTGGAACTCGCTCACATAAATATTTTTTACCCAAGGAGAAACAAGGTTGGCTTTGCGGCGATAAAACAAGCTTGGAAAAGGATAACGCATTTGGCCGATGACCGGCGCTAGAATAACACGGTAAACGCTGATACCAATTCCATCCGTGACTTGACCGTAACTGATCCAAGAAGAAAGCTCACCAGACTCTGTCGTGTAGACGGGTCGCGTTGGATCTATCTGCTTGACGGCCTGCATTTCTCGAATAATAAAATCCCTGTTCTCATTTGAGCAATCCCCAAAAGCGAGGGCTGGTTCGTTTTCTACTTGCCAAGCTACAATCGCTGGATGATGAGCATATCGCTGGACAACCCGCGTCACATACGCGAGTTGTTTCTGCTGTTGATTTTCTTCTGACATCCCCTGTGTCCAGGTTGGCACCCAACATTCTGGCCAACGTGGCTGTTTGGCACCTACGACCACAATCGCCTGGCCATGCCGCGTAGCAATGGCATCCAGCTCTCGATCCAACCAATTCCATTGAAATTGATCGGCGTTTGGTTCAACCGATGGCCAATAAGCAGGAATACGAAAACGTCGAACGCCTAAATCATCGAGCGTTGCCTCCAATCCTTTCTGCGAATCAATCCCTAGAAATTCAGCATAAGCGCTACTCCAGGTCACGCCATATTCCGTTGAAGGATCTATGGATGGCCAACCAATGAATAAATATGCTAGTCCGCTCAAAACAAAAAGCCCGCCGATTGCCCCAATCACCTTTAAAACAAGATAAATGACTGACCACACGTTCATATCATGTTCAAGCGATAAGATAGAGGCCGATGCCGACACAGACGATAGCCAATGTCTTTACAACAACCGTACGAAAGCTCACTTCTTCTTTCAAGGCTACGCGGATTTTTCGGCCCCCAATCCATGCAACCAGAATGATGCCGGCATATTGCACTGCTTGAAGAGCATTCACGATCGCCGCGCTACCCTGTGCGATCGAGAGGTGGACGAGGATAAAACCAATGGCACCGCTTAGTTGTCCGATGACCGCGAGCCATGATGCTTGCTTGGTTTCACCATTCTTTTTTCGCAGAATTGTTTTCACCTCTGTCCACACGCCAGGTGCAAGAAAGGCAATGCCTAATCCAACGATACCCGTGATGATACGTGAGCAGATGAACACGGAATAAAAGTTCCCATGATCAAAGGCGTACTTTCCCAACACGGAGGACGCGGCAAAAATCAAGGCAGAGGCAACGGAAAAGAGAAGCGTGGATAACATCAGCCGCCCACGTTTGTCAGAACCGCTCGTCAATAACCAAGTAGCAATTAAAAGAAAGGCAAACCCGACAGTTTCTCCGAGCGCTAAACGTTCATGAAAGAAGGTAGAGGTTGCTGCAAAAGTAAAAATGGGGATGAGCGAGCCGATAATGGGAATGACACGGCTCGCCTCTTCGTGTTTAAGTGCTTCAAAAAACAGCCATAAGGCAAATACATAAAAACCACCAAATCCAGCGACCGCTGGCCAGATAGCCGACGAGGGCCATTCACGAATAAACGGGATACCAAACAAAACGATCAAGGACAGGCTACCAATCATCGCCGCGTAAGTTCCACTGCGTTTAAAGGCGGATGATAATAATGTTTTATCGACAATAAACGCAAACGCGTTCATCAAGTGACCAGTGATAGCGGTGAGTAACCAGCTCATAATAGATTCAGACAACGATCTTATCACCTAAACGCGGTACATGCGCCTCAATATCTATCTCTTGTTCTAGACGCGTGGCAAGAGCCATGGACGCTCCTTCGTCCCCGTGCGTGCAGTAAACCACTGAAGGGCGTTTTTCTGCTTCCTCAACCCAACGAACAAGTTTATTTTGATCAGCGTGCGCACTATAGGCTCCAATACTTTCCACGGTTGCGTGCACATTCACTCGTTCACCTAACACGTTCACAACTTTATCACCGCGATACAACTGGCGACCAAGCGTTCCTTCTGCCTGATAACCAACAATCAGAACGGTCGATTTTGGATCGCTTAAATAGCGCACCAAATGATGGCGAATACGACCACCATTCATCATACCCGCGCCGGCAATAATGACTTTGGGCTTTAAGGCATCATTAATCATTTTGGATTCTTCACGCGTGCGCGAAAGATGGAGCCCAGGAAACCGAAAGACATCGTCCCCCATGGCCAGATGTTTCAGCGCAGCCGCATCGTAATATTGCGGGTAAGAACGGATGATTTCGGTTGTCTCAATCGCCAAGGGACTATCTAGATAAATATCAACGCGAGGAATTTTTTGATCCTCGACCAACTCGTGCAATTCGTATAGAAGCTGTTGCGTGCGTTCAATGGCAAACGCTGGAATAACCAATACCCCACCCTGCTGCACCGTCCTTGTCACCACTTCGCGTAACTTTGCTTCGCGAGTCGATTCATCTTCGTGCACGCGGTTGCCATAGGTAGATTCCATAATCAGAACATCTGTCTCAGCAAGCGATTCTGTGGGACGTAAAATGAGTGCATGATCGTTTCCAAGATCGCCTGAGAACGCCATGTGCTTGCCCTCGTGTTGCATCTCGATAAACGCGCTACCGAAAATGTGACCAGCGTCACGATACCGGAAAGTTACATCTCCTATTTTTTGTTCCTTTTCGTAATCCAAGGGAACAAAATGCTGCAGCGTTTGATCAATATCCTTTTCTTCATAGAGCATCGGCCGATAATCACGTTTAAAATCTTCTTCCATGATTTGGAACGCATCTAACAAAACAAGTTTTGTTAGATCTTCCGTTGGAGGCGTAACAAAAATCTTTCCTTTGAACCCTTCCTTTGCCAGCTTGGGTAAACGTCCAGTATGATCCAAATGCGCATGCGTCACGATCACGGCATCAAGCGTCGAAGCATCAAAAGGAAAGGGTGAAAAGTTCCGCGCCTCCGTAAAGGCAGAACCTTGAAACATACCACAATCCACTAAAAGGCGCGCTCGTTCCGTTTCTATCAGGTAACATGAACCCGTCACTTCACGTGCGGCACCACAAAACGAGACATTCATAGTTGCATTATAGCATGAATGTATTGACGAAACGCGTTTATTGACGTATAGGAAAGCCACACGAACCTTCAATGGAGGCAGGACATGATACCAACGGGGACGCATAGAGTCATCAATGGCCCTCAAGACGCGGAGTTGCTCAATGGCCGTGGCCCATCGGAGACGAGGAGACCGCTTCTGTTTACGCTCATAGTCGAGGGTATCAAAATGAACGTATTTGTACGGCGGCGTGCATGGGACAGAAGAACAGGAGCCTTTGTCGGTGATGAGGTGGAAGTGGAAGGTGACGGCCTTGGCATCGTCGGGTCGGTCACGGGCCATTACCTTCCAGGTGATTCCGCAAATGCTCTGGATTTTCGGAGGTAAATGATGCCTCTTGTACCTTCAAATGGAGAACGTTTCCGCATCACGAAATATGCGAGTCCTACGCCCATGAACTAGGCTGTCATAGCAGACGATGCAGAACGTGGAATGTGGCAAATCGTCTTCTTCCTCGTTCAAGAAGAGGATCGAGATGCGATCGAAGGTCTCTACGTTCGCATCACCGCTTTCACTGAAGACACTTTTATCGGACATCTGATCATCGCTTCAAGTTCTCCCTATATTGTCGTCGGACATTATGATCCATCGCGCCAAGAAGGCGAACTCGTTCTTCACTCCCTCAACTGAACCGCACCACCGCCACTCTTGGCGCCATCGATGCGGTTTTTTCATTCTCATGCTCCAACCTTGACCGTATCTGGTCCTAAAAGTCCCTCCAGTTCTTTCGCAATCAATTCATCAAAAGCGATGCGATAATTGGTCAATACTTTTTGCTTGCCACTTGACTGGTCAATCGTGAAGTAAATTAGGTAATGTCCGGGATGCTGATCTAGCAGTTCGCGCAATTTCTGTAATACTGATGGTGGGAGTTGTGCACGTAAATGAATCGTGACTGCCTGCTGATCCCTCTGGGTGCCACGAGAAGCCTCCTCACCTAAACCGATTAATGGTTGCTTGATGTATTTAGCTACTTCATCAACGTTATCCGGCGTGATTTCATATCCTGATTCAGCGATAAATTTAAGCTCGCCTTCTTTTTCTTGCACGCGCCCAGCGACCACCAGTGCACGATCCCCTTCCCAAATTTCTGGTTTGTCACGATAGACCCGTGGAAAGACGACCACCTCAATCTCGCCACCCATATCCTCAAGTTTTGCGAACACCATTGGATCGTTATTTTTTGTCAGGATACGCTTTGCCTGGGTCATCATGCCACCAATACGAACGCTTTTTTCTTTTTTCCTTTCGTGCAGCTGGTTGATGGGTATAAAAAGTCCTGCTAAACGTTGGCCGTATTCTTTGAACGGATGCGCAGAAACATACAGTCCAAGTAACTCTTTCTCCCAAGCCAGCATTTCGTGCTGTGTCGCAGGTGGTGCAGGTTTTAAGCGAAGGGGTGAGGTCGTCTTGCCTGCATCTCCCATCATAAAAAGATTAAATTGACCCGTCAGCGCCTCCTGATTGACACGGTGCTGATAATCCAAAATCGTTTCAATATTGAAAAATAACATATTACGATCGCCAAATCGATCCAATGCACCCGATTTAATCAGTGATTCCAGTGACCGCCGATTGAATGCTTTATTTTGGATGCGCGATATAAAATCCGCCAAATCTTGATAGGGGCCACTCTTCTTTCTTTCTTTAATAATGGAATCAACCACGTCTTCACCTAAGCCTTTGATCGCCAGCAATCCAAAACGCAACTTGTTCGTTCCTTTCACCACAGAAAATCGCACAAATGATTCGTTGACATCCGGTGGCAAAACCTCCATCCCCATGCGCCGGCATTCCTCCACCTCGATCGTCACCCGATCTAGATTAGTACAGTCTGAATTGAGCAAGGCTGCCATAAAACACTCTGGCCAATGCGCTTTCAGGTACGCCGTTTGGTAAGCGATCAACGCATAGCAAGCAGCGTGTGATTTGTTGAAACCGTAGGCTGCGAATTCCTCGAATTGTTGAAAAATAGCCTCTGCTGTTTTTTGCTCCACGCCGTTTTTGATAGAGCCAGCAATAAATTTTTCTCGCATCTCTGCCATGAGTTTGGCGATCTTCTTCCCCATGGCTTTCCGTAACGTGTCAGCCTGACCACCGGTAAATCCAGCCATGTCTTTTGCCACCTGCATCACTTGCTCCTGATAAATGGGAATACCATAGGTGTTTTTCAATGCACTCTCTGTGAGCGGATGCGTGTAAGAAATTTTTTCTTTTCCTTGTTTTCGCGCAATAAAGGATTCGATAAATTGCATGGGTCCCGGACGATACAGAGCGACCATAGCAATAATATCTTCGATGACGGATGGCCGTAATTCACGGAGATATTTTTTCATGCCATCTGATTCAAATTGGAATACGCCCGTCGTTTCCCCTCGCCCCAATAATTCAAAGGTTTTTTGGTCATCAAGCGGGATACGGTCAACATCTACCGTCACACCGTGCACCGCTTCCATGATCTCTAAACAATCGCGAATGATGGATAAGTTAGATAACCCAAGAAAATCCATCTTCAGTAATCCGCTCACTTCTGCCGAGTGCAAAGAATATTGAATCACCTGCTCAACATCTCCACCTTGAGCCTTCTGTAACGGAGCAAACTCCACCAATGACTGCGGAGCAATCACAATACCGCAAGCATGTTGCGAGGCATGGCGAGTTGTTCCCTCTAGTTTGATCGCATAGTCGAGAAGTTGCTTCACCTGCGGCTCTGTTTCATACATGCGCTTGAGCTCCGGTGCTTCTTTGATAGAAGTTTCGAGT
>CAYPSC010000029.1:0-8188 GCA_964413385.1 uncultured Gammaproteobacteria bacterium
ACCATGACGCATACGCCTAAAATGAATAAGCGTCTTTCTGTTCTATTTCCTTTTCTCCAAAGAAACACTACCACCGCGGATATGCCGACCACTCCCGCCAGCCAAGCCCCTCTCGCGAGAGTAAAAACCAGAGCGCTAGAAAAAAGAATGATGAGTCCAATCCATATCCATTGTTTCCAAACTCTTCGGCATTGCGTGAACAATAAAAGAGCCACCGGCAACCCAATGGCTAACCAACCACCAAGAATATTCGGATGAGGAAATCCACCGTAAGCACGCAAAATGCGCATACCTTGGACTTCAACCACAGATACACCGAGTGTTGCGGGAAGCTGCGTTGCTATCCCTAACCACTTAGATCCAATCACCTGTTGCGTAAAATTTTGTTGGACAGCCAACAAGACATGAGGAACGAGCGATACCATAAACCAAAACAGAATCAACCTCCAGTCCACTTTCATTCTCCTCAGTGCCCAAAAAAATCCAAAAACCATCCCTACCTCCACCCACCACTGAATCGTGGCTCTCAAGGAAAGAGAAAAAAAGGACGAAAAAGCAAGGAATAAAATAGCTAACACGATTGGTATCCAGCGGGTGATGCCGAAACGGGGCCCCCGCGGGCGGAGCAAAGAGCTACGCCCGGCGAGCACGTGGGGCGTTTTCGGCAGCAGGACCCGTTGAATAGCAATAGCCATAACAAAAATCATGGGAATCCACGACGCGTAAAATGACAATCTCCCCTGTTCCCACACAAACCCATTCACCAATGGCCCTTCTATAAAAAACCGCGTCTGCCAAGGCAACAATAAAAGCGCCACTCGCCACATCCATCCAACCAGCTCATGCCTCAACACCATAAACTCGGCATCGCTCCTCATACATTTTTTGCCAATGTTCTCGCCCGTCTTCCACGTGAAATTTCAATACATGATCATCTGCCACAACTCGTGTATCGCGATTCAACAACGAACGAATCGGTGATGGGAAACGTCCTTCTTGAAGCGCGTGTACCAATCCCTCCAAAACACGCGGCATAGGAAGTTGTAAAATAGAAGACGGGACTCCGATAGACGGATTCAAAATCCAAGGACTAGCCACAGGATGACGATTCCGTACCGCCTCATTTACCCCCCATAATCGATGGGAAATTCCATCATCATACAAAGGCAATAGTGATAAAAACCAATGCCGGAAATAGACATCTTGCGGCAACTGAAGCAGCGATAAATCCAAGGCAGAATCGTCAACAAAAAATGATAAACATACCGCGTCACGTTCTTCCTCCTCAGGACGCCTTCTTAAAAGTTTAAATGGAAGCGCTCCCCAAGCGCGGGTCTGCCAAAGCATTCCGGCATGCGTGACGACAAAAAAATCTAAATCTCCTTTATCACGGGCGTGCATAAGCGCCGTCGTGTTACACAAAGCAACAAACCGCACGCCTTCTAAACGCCGCAACCAACGCGCCACGGATTGCGCTCGCCTTAATTTACGGGGAAAAAAGGCTTCACATTTCTCATGTTCCACGATCAACGCTTCGCGCCCCATAAACACCACCCGACCACGCATTTCTTGAACACGATCCAATAAACGGATCCGCGCATCTTCCAACGCTGCTCGTGATGGCAGGCTCGACTCTACTCCCCCATCCCAATGAGAAAACCATTCCGTACGCGTGGGAGGATAACCAATGCCATCAAAAAAACACAAGGCACGAATCAATCCCGTCTCAACAAAATCCATATCATCCCTCTTTCATAAGTGTCGGAGATGGCGTTGGCGTTGGACTCGCCTGCGCCCGAGCCTCAGCTCCAACGCTCACCACCGCATCAGCAATAACGACCTTTTCTTGCGTCATCTCAACAACCGCACTCCAGGGAACCATTAAATGTTCGTGCGTCAATCCAGCAACTAATCCTAAAGGTTTGACTTGAATATTAACCAAATGGCCAGTAGTCTTTTCCAAATCAAAACTTGCCACCTTCCCGACACCCTGGCCAGAACGCGTTTCTACGAGCACACCAACCATATCCTTGGTATTCACAGTCATACCTTCAGCCTACCCCTCTACAACACTTCCGCCAAATGCATTCAAAATGTTACTCACCATGTCCTGGTTTCGGGCATCTTTGCGCTCTGGATCCTCTCCAACAACTCCCTCGAGCGCACAGGCTGCATGATTCAGAACAGCTCGGACACACTCCTCGACCAAACGACGATTTTTTACCTCAGCCAAAATCTTGTCACGATGAAAAGGATACTGAAAGCGAATAACGAGCGTCGTCCCACGGATTTCTTCCGGACGACTGATTTTCAAAATAAAAGGCAGCGAATGATTTTTTTCATCTACCGCACGGATAATCGCATTCCATTTAGCACGAACCGTTGAGAGATCAGGCATATCAATAACAGCAGACGATCCGCCCGACATAGGTTCAGACTCACCCTGTGCAGCAGCCATATGACCCTCCTCCCCGGGAGGATGAATTGGCTGTTCTCCCTTTACTTTGTCCGGTAATGGAACTTTGGGCCCTGACTGGTCATAATGATCCTTGTCAGATGAACGATTCCACAGACGATTTGCAACAACCGTTCCAACAAGCTGCAGCGCAAAAAGAGCGTCTACCCCCGCCTTCACGTCACGCCGTCGTTCGAGCAAAAGCAGCGCCAAATCGTGTAACTCGGCCGGCGAAAAACGTTCAACAAGAGGTACGAGCACACGCTCGTCTTCACTTCCCTGAGCCAAAATCGTGGCCATCTTAGGATCACCGCTCGCTGCAAGCAGTTTACGTGTGATCATTAACAAATCATCAAACAATGGCAGCAACGGAATACCTTCATCTGATAAACGCTGGGCTTCTGCCAAGCCTCCCGCATGTTCCTGATCAGCCCATAATCCCAGCAGATGTACTGCAAGCGGTACGTGACTCGGTGGGATGACCAAACTAGCCAATTCCACATCAATCTTTGTTTCCCCAAGCGCTCCCAGCTGCCCAAGGAGCGTCTCTGCATCGCGCACACAACCATCGGCTCGCGAAACAATAAGCGCAATTACCTCGTCAGAAACACTCCAACCTTCCTGTTGCGCCAGAAATCGAAGACGCCCTGCCAACGCTTCAAAAGATACGCGTTTAAATTCGAACCGCTGACAACGCGAGACAATGGTCGCAGGAACCTTATGCCACTCTGTCGTTGCAAGGATAAAAAACGCATACAATGGCGGTTCTTCCAAAGTCTTTAACAAAGCATTCCAGGATGAAGTCGAAAACATGTGAACTTCATCCAAGATATAAATTTTACGTTTGCCCATGAGCGGCGAAAACCGCACATGCTCAATAATCGATTCACGCACCGTGTCCACGCCCGTATGTGTCGCCGCATCCAACTCAATCACATCCAAACACTTTCCTTCATTCATGGCGATGCAAGGAGCGCAGGCATTACACGGCTCTCCATCCTGTGGATATTCACAGTTCAATGCCTTAGCAAATACACGCGCCGCCGTCGTCTTCCCCACTCCACGAGGTCCGGAGAAAAGATAAGCATGACCCAAAGTGTTTGTCGCCACTTCTTTTCGCAATGTTTCCGTCACATGCGACTGGCCCGTAATGTCAGCAAAATTTTTCGGTCGATAGGTGCGACTTAAATTGGCCATAGTCTCGACACGTTACCCCGCGCGTTCAGAAGGCGGCAAGGCCCATTACCACTGTTCTTCCATCTGCCGTTTAATCACGTTTTCCACAGCCGCCCATTTGGATGGGGCACTCTTGGGCACAAGAATCACCGCTTCATCTCCCGGCTCCCCATGATAATACGAAATCGCCGCGGAAAGCACACGAAATTTATTTCCGCCAGCAACCACTTGCCACCGATCTGTTTGTTCGTCCTGCACCAATGTTCCCGTCAAACGTTGTCGTTCAATAGGTCCCTTTTGTTTGAAAATAAAGCGACCCCTCGAGTTAATCGTCAATCGTAATAAATCTCCCTCGACGAGCTTAGACTTAGAAGCGTAATTCGCTGGCACCAAGTATTTTTGTCCATCTTCTCCCACCATCTGCTCACCATCGAATACGCCATCAATCAACCGTCCATCTAAAGCCGGGCCAATAATCTGTTCTCCTTCGATCTCCTGAATCATCAACTCTGCCTCTTCTCCAATCTCATCCCCTTCTTCCAGAAGGCATTCCAGCGCTTCCAACTGCCGTCTCATCTGTCGAATCACACGGCGTGCCAAATCTAATTTCGTTTCCGTTCCCTCCGCCACCGCCTCCAGACGCTCTTCCTGTGGAGAAGTATCCATCATAAATTTTATTTTGTTTTTCTGTTTAAATTTTCTATTTCAGATAATCTAGGACTGACGGGTCGGAAGGCTATCGTTGATACTGATTTTAATACCTTGCTTTCGCTAAATCAAACAAATCATCCGTTTCAAAGTTCTCACCCTTCTCCATTGCCTCTGCGGTCTTTCTCCGACGCTCCACGATCTCTGCCTCAACCAGCTCCCGTTTGCGGCCATATTTATAGCGTGAGAGTTCCCGCACCATTTCGGACAACTCTTTATGACTTGGCCGCTGTGCCATAATAGGTTTCATATTAAAAGGTCGCGAAGCCGTATTATCTATCAGGAGCTTCACATTACACGTAAACGCTTCGACATTCACCAAGTCATATTCACTAAAGACCGGCGCAAATTCCTTTGCAAGAAACTCCGCATCCTCGACCCCAATACGAAACGCGAGCATCGTGCCTACGTTACCAAAAATCGCATCACGAATCGTATTATCATTATTTTTTCCCGTCAGCTGCCCAATAAACTGATGGGCAATAATAAGATTCAAAGCATATTTGCGCGCTTCGGAAAGAATGGCATTGATAGAGTCGGTCAAAAAATTCTGGAACTCATCAATATACAGATAAAAATCGCGCCGCGCGCTTGCCTCCATGTCTCCGCGAGCCAATGCCGCCATCAAAATCCGTCCGACAATCACCATCCCAATCAAATAGGCATTCAAATCACCGATAGTTCCCTTGGATAACTTGATCAGCAATATTTTTCCCGTATCCATCGCCTCTCGTATATCAAACGCACTCTTCTGTTGGCCGATGATGGGCCGCATGTAATCGTTGTAAATAAACGGTGTCAACTTTGATGTAATGTATGGCACCATATTAGCCAAGGATGCCTCACCTCCGGCCTTGAGCGCTTCTTTTGTCCAAAAATCTTTTACATCTTGGGATTTGCACTTAGACAATTTGTAATTACGATAATCTTCATCTGCCAAGACCTTTGGAATTTCCATGAGCGTTGAACCCGATTCCGGATCATCCATAAGCAGCAGCATGGCATTGCGCATGTACAATTCAAACATCGGTCCGCCTGTCTGTTTTAAATCGTACAATTTATCAAAAATTTTCAACATCTCATTGATGACAAACGTCTTTTGTTGTGGCTGGGTTGGATCAAACTCCAGCATATTCAACCCCATGGGCCGCTCGTAATCAGACGGATTGAAGTAGATGACGTCTTCTGCACGCTCTTTGGGCACATACTCCAAACACTCATCAACCAAGTCACCGTGCGGATCGATCACGCATACGCCACGACCTGCTTCAATATCCTGCTTAATAAGCGACGCCTGCAGCACGGACTTACCAACACCGGATTTACCGATGATGTACATATGTCGCCGGCGATCTTGCTGCTTGATCCGGATCGGATATTCGTGATTACGATAGGTGGTGACCCCAAGAAGCAATCCTTCCGATGGCAAATTGGACGGGGGAACAGCCTTGCGACTTAGTAACCAGTTAATACGCGGCGTCTCCGTTATGGGTAGTGGCAAATGAAACACCGATGCCAGCTCCTCCGCGTTCAATACCATCCGATAACGGTCGTCAAAATGACGATAAATAAAATGCCGGATGAGCGAGGATTGGAAACGCGGCATGTGCTTGGTAAAACTATTGCCGTATTCATAGATGTTAAATTGACCGTAGGCGTTCAGAAGATCATTCAAGTACCGCTGGGCACGCTCGGGCGTTTGCGCCGACACGACCAAACGGATATTCACATCTAATCCAGCCTTCGCTGATTTTTCTTCCAATCCTTTGACCATCTCCTCTTCCAATGGTGACAAACGATACGGTTCTTCTGGCTTCTTTTCCCCCGGTTTGGTCGTCGATGCCAATCCCTTCAGTTCCTTTCCCAAATCTCTCAAAATACCTGAATGCTGGACTTGTTTTAATTTCTTTCCTTGCTGCATGGCACGCGCAACACGAATCCCTTCTTTCCGCCAATTCGCCCGTGCGCTGCGCATGATATATTGAATAGCCGCTCCATCTTCTGCTTCAATTTTCGCAAGAGCATTTGTTAATGAATTCAAGGAATCGGTCTCCAATTTCCGATAGGATTTAATGGGAAAATAATTTTGCCGCCGGAAACCAAGATAGCTTCCCAAGATAACACCCTTTGGTTGAAAAATATTATAATCACTCACCTCCTCAATTTCTGCATGGGGATACTGCGCATGAATCTGCTCCTCGATAAAAGCCTGATAGATCGCCGGAACACTCACATAAAAAGAAATCTTCTCCCGATGAGACACGATTTCAAACGAAAAAGCATCATCGCGACCAAACAGCCACGCCCTGAGTCCCTTTTCCGCTCTCAAGGATCCAAGGGTGGAAAAAATCGTCTCCATCGCTCCGATCATCTCTTGAATCTGTTGCTGCGATTTTTCTTTTTCCGCATCTTCTTTTTTCAGTTCTTTTGGTACCCGTACTGACAAAACCTTCATTCCAAAAACTCGGCCCATTCCGCTAAAACGTCTCAAAAGGCGACGGATAATCAAAAGAAAAAAATAAACCAGAAGAATTCCGCCGATAAACCAAAGAAAAGTCAAAACAATAGGATCCGAGGCAAACGATAACACCATCGGTAGGAGAGGGTCTTGTACACCTGCGTTTAAATTTAATTGTAATAAAAGAATCATGGCGATAATGAAGAGAGCGCTTCTCCACGCGTTTGCGCCAACCGCATCACCCGGTCAGATTTAATTTTCGCTTCCTGTTCCAAAAAAAATCGATTCACACCAGGAATCGTCTGCAACCACTGACGAATAAGCAGAAGGATCTTTTTTAGTTTAACTTTAAAACGACGTACCATGTCAGCAATTTGAAAGGCGGTTTCTTCACCCTTTTGGTGGAAACGCTCTCTCGCCTCTTCAGACATATGGCTATAATAATCTCCCAATCCTTCCTCCAGGATCTTTTCCACTTCAAGTACAACCTCATCTTTAACAGGTTGAGCGGAGGAAACGGTTCCTGCAGTAGCTGGTGCAGCGGCTTGCGTGTTTGATCCCGCCTGTTCAAACACCGCTTCTTCTTCCCCAGGTATTTCTAAAAATGCATCACGGGTCTCAGGCAAAGCACCGTACGCCTGTTCATCGGCCTCAACCGCAGACACTTCTGCTTCTAAAGACGGAACTTCTAGATTCTCAACCGCTGGCCGCCCCGGGAGCACCTCCGCTGACTGAATAATCAGATCCTCGGGCGGCGTAACCGAAACCTCTACCTTACTCGGCTGCTCAGATTGGAAATCGCTATTTAAAAAACCACTATCAGACATGACCCTATTATAACAAAAAAACGCTGAGTTGTGATTTCAGCGTTTCGTTTTTGGCAAGAGGGTGTACTCTTCACCCTGGTCTTCCATCTTCCATCCGGCATCCTCGATGTGCAACCGCAATTCATCCGCCTTTTTCCAGTCTCTCTGCTGACGAGCTTTTTTCCGTTCCTCCGCAATCTCACGAATAGCAAGAGGGACGGACAGCTTAACAGGGACCCAACCGATTTCGCCGCTCAAATTCAAACCAAGCACCGTGTCCATCCTGCGCAGAGTCGCGCCGGTCATGTTCCCCGCCTTGATCGCCTCCCATACGATCGACAGTGCCACGGGTATATTCAAATCATTCTCCATAGCAGCGCTAAATCGTCCCATCACTTCTAAATTTATCTCGTCTTGACTCGATAATCGGCGCACAGAGGTCATCAAACTCTCAAGAGAACGAGATGCGCCCTCTAGCCCTTCCCATGTAAAATTCATTTTCGATCGATAATGTGTGCCCAAACAATAGTATCGAAACGCAAGCGGATCGAAACCTTTCGCGATTAATTCATCCAAGAGGTAAGC
>CAYPSC010000030.1:0-1855 GCA_964413385.1 uncultured Gammaproteobacteria bacterium
GTTCCTACTCAATGGACAGCAAATTTGACGGTCAACGATGGATCGAAAGCGACGATTGAGAGTGGTCACGGCGAAACTCTTGAGATTTCTCTTCAAGATAATCCACAACATGCACCGCTTCTTGATTGGTATTTGATGCAGGCCCCAGGGACGGTTTCTTCTGAAGTTCGTTCTTTCACAACCAAGGGAGGTTTGGAGGGCATTTTGAGTCCAGATCGCATGCAGGCATTCTTTCAGTGGGATGGGAAAGTTTTTATCCTTCGTTATAATCTGAATAGTCAACCCTTTGTGAATTTTCGTACCACATTCGAAATGATGCTGAATTCATTGAAGCTTAATGGCGCTCCAGTTGTCTCTGCTCCATCGGACCAAGCCATCGGTGGCCCCGGGGCCTTGACGGGTGTTTCTTCTACGGTGAACGGAATTCCTGAGTCATCTGTCACGGCTACGATTTCAACTTTCTCTGCCCCGACCAGCTCAACACCAAATTCCACGAACCCATGATTCAATTTACGATCGTTTCACCCATACCGTCTGATTTGAACCAAGCATTGATTCAAACACTTGGTCGTATTCTGGGCATCGAACTTCGCGTAAAGAAAAAGAAAACAATTGGTGTTCGTTTTGTTTCAGAAAAAGAAATTCAGCGCCTGAATAAATTCTATCGACAGAGAGATAAACCAACAGATGTGTTATCGTTCGGCATCGATCCGTCGCCCGTTCCTTCGGAAGAGATGGGTGATTTGGCGATCTGTCCAGCGTATGCTAAGCATGAAGCGAAGCGTCGAGGGATTTCCTTGAAAGAAGAACTTGTTCGTTTGCTCATACACGGAACGCTCCATTTATTTGGGTATGATCACGCGACGGAAATGGAGGAACAAAAAATGTTTGCCTTACAAGAACGCTGTGTCGAACGTGTACTTATGCAAGTATGAAAATACCTTCTCTTGTTCGTAGTTTTATTCATGCGTTTCGTGGGTTGGTGCTTGCCTTTAGGATGGAACGTAATTTTCGTATTCAAATAGGCGTTGCCGTGATTGTGTTTGTTTGCATGTGGATTTTCCCGCTCGCCGCCTGGCAACGTGTTATTTTGTTATCTATCAGTGTTTTTGTTTTGGTGTTAGAATTGTTAAACACATCCATTGAGCGGGTCGTAGATCTGGCAAAGCCGCGCTTAGATGCCTATGCGCGGGACGTGAAGGATGTGATGGCTGGTGCTGTGTTGCTTGCATCTATTTTTGCCGTTATGATCGGAGCGGTTATTTTTTGGCCGTATCTCGTTGGGAGAGGGTCTGTTATATGAAGGAACATATCATTGCAGGAATTGACTTGGGGAGCGCAAACATCCGATTAGCCATCGGCCAAGTTGTGATGGGAGCTGATAAACGTGAAAATTTTAGTTTGATCGGGGCAGTCGAAGTTCCTTCGCAAGGCATATCCAAGGGTTCGGTGAGCGCGTTGGAAGATGCGGTGAGCTCTATCTCTGCCTGTTTGGAGCAGGCAGAGCGCCAAATAGGACTGCCCGTATCCGAAGCGTATCTGGGTCTTAGTGGTCCTTACGTGGCCGTCCAGGCAACAAAGGGGGTGATCGGCGTCTCTCGTGCAGATGGTGAGATTCGTCCTGAGGATGTTCATCGGGCTCTAGAATCGGCACGCGCTTTAATTAATCCAGCGAACTACGAAGTTTTACACGTGTTGCCACGTCGATTCATGGTGGATGGTCAAAGTGGTATCAAGGATCCTCTAGGAATGCAGGGGATCCGTCTGGAAGTTGATGCTCATGTGGTTCAGGGTTTATCAACACCGGTGCGTAATCTCACAAAGGCAGTTTTTCGCACTGGACTCGATATCACCG
>CAYPSC010000030.1:1865-8061 GCA_964413385.1 uncultured Gammaproteobacteria bacterium
TCACCGAGCTTGTCTTTGCGCCGCTTGCAACATCAGCCGCTGTTTTGACGCCAAGGCAAAAAGACTTGGGTGCTGTGCTTATTAATATGGGTGCGGCGACAACGAGCGTTGTCATTTACGAAGAAGGGGAGCTATTGCATGCAGCTATTATTCCGCTGGGTTCTGATCACATTACGTCCGATATCGCGATTGGGCTCAGGACGTCTCTCGAGGTGGCGGAACAATTCAAGCGCTCCTGTGTATCGGCGCTGGCGTCCCAGATTGATAAGCGTGAGGAACTAGACTTGAGGGATCTGGGCGCAGAGCAGAGCGAGGTCGTTTCCACGCGTTTTGTGTCCAGTATTGTTCAGGCTCGAGCGGAGGAAATCTTTGAGAAGGTAGAACGGGAACTGCAAAACATTGAACGGAGTGGCATGTTGCCGGCTGGGGCGCTTTTGACAGGTGGTGGCGTAAAGCTTCGTGGTCTATCGGATGTGGCAAAGACTGTTTTACGCTTGCCTGTATCCATCGCCGCAGCACATCAGACGTCATCTCCATTATCCGAGGTGGTCCAAGATCCAGCATTCTCAACGGCTATCGGGTTAGTGCTCTGGGGATTTGAGAACGAGCGAATAGACGGAGTGAATCATCGTACAATTGCCCCTTCGAAAGGGGGAGATTTTTTCAAAAAAATAGGCTCGCCGCTGAAAAAAATTTTTAAAAGTTTCATCCCTTAGGTGAGGGATGTTGGACGAAAATTCTCGCTTAAAAGCTGTTCACTTCTCCAGAATTAAGCCTTCCCTTCTTGACAGTTTTATTGACCCAGAGCGTGTTGATGAGTATTGTTCATTTTAGGAGACATTTGAACAATAAAAGTATAGAGAAGCGTACAAAATGTATTCATTAAAAATTCCTTTGTTCACATAAACAATTCATTTTGTTCAAAGCAATTTGGTCATAAATTTTTAACCCTATGGCGGAAATCAAACCGGAAATCGAGACATTTGCCAAGATAAAGGTAGTTGGTGTTGGTGGCTCTGGCGGGGCCTCAACCAACCGGATGGTCACAGCAAAAATTCGCGGTGTGGATTTCATTGCCATGAACACTGATGTGCAAGCGCTGCATTACTCGCTTGCCACTGTCAAAATCCACATTGGGAAAACGGTTACGCGTGGCCTGGGGGCAGGTATGGACCCCGAGGTGGGTCTGCACGCGGCAGAAGAAAGTGCAGACGAAATCCGTGAAGCGCTCAAGGGAGCGGATATGGTTTTTATTACGTGCGGCATGGGTGGCGGAACGGGTACGGGTGCTGCTCCTTTTGTTGCAAGTATTGCGAAAGAGTTAGGGGCGCTGACTGTTGCCGTTGTGACAAAACCGTTCGCTTTTGAAGGAGCGCAGCGCAAGATGATCGCCGATGCGGGTTACGACCGGTTAGCTGATCAGGTGGATACGATTATCACGATCCCAAACGACCGCATTCTGCAAATTATTGATCGAAAAACATCCTTGGTGGACGCGTTTGAAATGGTAGATGAAGTTTTACGCCAGGCGGTACAAGGGATTTCTGAGCTCATTACCGTGCCCGGATTGATCAACGTCGACTTTGCTGATGTGCGGGCTATTATGTCCAATCGCGGATCGGCTTTGATGGGAATCGGCCGGGGGCATGGGGACAATCGCGCAGCGGATGCAGCAAAGGCGGCCATTGCCTCGCCGCTCCTGGAAGTATCTATTGATGGAGCAAAAGGAATTCTATTTACCATTACCGGTGGATCAAATTTGGGCATGTATGAAGTTTCGGAGGCAGCAAAGGTAATCACTCAATCGGCTGATTCGCAGGCAAAGGTTATTTTCGGTGCCATTATTGACGAGACTATGAAGGATGAGGTCAAGGTGACTGTGGTTGCGACGGGCTTTGAACCACGGCCAACAGGGGGAAAGACGAAAACGGCATTCGCCTCGGGCGCATTTGCTCCGCGTACCAGTCCCGTTGTTAATACGCCCATTCCAGAACCACTTGAGAAGTTCCCTTTCGCCACCCCACGGCCAGCGACTCCTCCGACCCCGGTTACGATGCAACCTCCCATGACGCAAGCGTTATCTCAAGCTCCGGTGAGCACGGCGGGCACTGAATCTCAGCTGATAGAAGAATCTGAGCACGCTGTCGTGACGCCCCCTCCGCGTCGCATACAAGCGCAGCCGTCGTCTCACCAGCCGCATATAACGCCACCGCAATATACGAATACGAATGTCAGTGCCGCGCGACCGCCAACGTCATCTCCGCCGACGCCTTCAGCAAGAGTTCAAGCGCAGACAACGCAGCAAGAAGAAGAAAAGGATTTAGAGATTCCCGCATTCATCCGGAGAAAAATGATTTAGAATAAGGAAGGAGCTAGCTTCTTAAAGCTGAAAGCGATAAGCTACAAGCTGGTTTTATGCATTGTCCGGTATGTAATCATGCGGATTCCCGTGTGGTTGATTCGCGTCTCTCACCAGAGGGGACATCAATCCGCCGAAGACGTGAGTGTGACCATTGTCAATACCGCTTTTCAACTCTGGAAGAGATTGAATTGTTGGATATCACCGTTGTCAAGCGCGACGGGCGTCGGGAGGGTTATGCGCGGGATAAAATAGAGCGCGGTCTGAAAAAGGCGCTAGAAAAGCGCTCTTACACGGAGGGTGAGTTCCGGACGCTTTTGCATGAAATAGAACGGGATATCCAACGTCGAAAATCATCGGAAATCCGGGCTTCTGATTTAGGGGAGATTGTTATGGACAACTTAAAGTACTTTGATAAAGTGGCTTATATCCGGTTTGCCTCGGTTTATCGTTCGTTTGAAGACGTAGAGACTTTTCAAGAAGAGCTAGCCGGATTGCTCACGCCTCGCCAAAAAGGAAAGAAGAAACAAAATATTAAGAGGCGAGAAACTTAAATTCCAATTTCGTATGTCCATCTCCAAGCGTACATTGAGCCTCGTAATCCTCCTATCGCTTATCATGGGTTTTTTAGGAGGAGGAATTGGTGCATTGACGATTTTTGCGTTATCTCATTATTCCGCGACTTCAACGGTGTCTCAGGTATTACCCCCCTCTTCTTCAGGAGAGCGGGCGACCATTGATATTGCGAAAAAAGCTCTGCCAGCGGTAGTCTCCATCAACATTAGTAAGAACATTTCCACGCAAGGATCAGGTAATTTTCCGGGCTTATTTAATGATCCTTTTTCCCTGCTCCCCACCCCTCCGTCATCTGGGGGATCGTCGCAAAATCGACAGCTGCAAATTGGTGGTGGATCAGGTTTTTTCGTCTCTGCAGAGGGATTGATTGTCACAAATAAACATGTAGTGTCTGATGCGGTAGCTCAGTATACGGTTGTCACACAAGAGGGAAAAAAATACCCGGCAAAAGTCGTGGCGCTAGATCCTGTGCTTGATTTGGCGATTATCAAAATAGACGGTCGAAATTTTCCCACTCTCGAATTGGGAGATAGCGATCGTATTCAGGTGGGCGAGACGGTGGTTGCCATTGGAAATGCGCTAGCCGAGTTTCAAAATAGTGTGACAAAGGGGATTGTTTCTGGTATTAATCGTCGTCTCGTCGCGGGGGATATCGGAGCAACGGAGTTAATCGAAGGAGCTATCCAGACAGATGCGGCCATCAATCCTGGGAATTCAGGTGGACCTCTTTTAGACCTATCTGGCCATGTGATTGGTGTGAATACAGCTATCTCTGAGGGGGCGCAATCTCTTGGATTTGCCCTACCGATCAACAGCGTGAAACGCGACTTAGATAGTGTAAAGAAAAATGGTCGTATCATACGACCGTGGATCGGCGTGCGTTATGTGCCGATAGATGACCAGTTGGCGAATGCGCAACTTTTGTCCTATTCCTATGGTGCTTTGATTGTTGGGGGAGGAACACATGAGCCGGCGGTTGTTCCTAGCTCTCCTGCGGCAAAGGCAGGTTTGGCGGAACGTGATATAATTCTCGAAGTGAACGGCCAAAGAGTGGATACGAATCATAGCTTGTCTGCTCTGATCGCACCCTTTACCGTGGGTGATAAAGTCACCCTCAAAGTGAGTAACCAAGGCAAAGAAAAAACGATTTCTTTAACCCTCGAAGAACGAAAATAGGCATTGTGTATGTTCGATCTTTCCAAACGAACGAAAATCGTGTGCACCATTGGTCCTGCTTCAAGTAGCGATGAACAATTATTGGCGTTAACTCAAGCCGGTATGAATGTATGCCGGTTAAATTTTTCCCACGGGACACACGAGGACCATGCGCAATTTATTCAACGGATCCGTGCTATCCGAACAAAGACGGGGGAGCCGATCACTATCTTGCAAGACCTTCAAGGACCAAAAATTCGCGTTGGCGATTTGCCGAAAATGGGTGTGATTCTGGAGGCTGGTCAGGAAATTGTTTTTACAACCGGAGAGCCTTCCATCCCAAAAAAAATACCCGTCACTTATGCGCAATTGCATCAAGACGTAAAGCCAGGTCAGATGATATTATTAGATGATGGTTTGCTTGCTGTCAGGGTGAAAGAAGTTCAAGGGCAAGATGTTGTCTGCGAGGTCGTGAATGGTGGAACGCTCTTATCTCACAAAGGGCTCAATTTACCGGAGACGAAGATTTCCATCTCTGCCATAAGCGAGAAAGATCAAGAAGATGTGTTTTTTGGCGTGCAGCAGGGCGTTGATTGGATAGCGCTATCCTTTGTGCGATCTGCGGAAGACGTGCGTCAATTACGCGAGGTGATCCATGTGGCTGAGCAAAAAAGTGGCACAACGCCGGAAGCTCCTATACGGGTTTTGGTGAAGATCGAAAAGCCAGAAGCGGTTGAGCGCCTAGATGAAATCCTGAAAGAGGCAGATGGGGTGATGGTTGCGCGTGGTGACTTGGGCGTCGAAGTTCCTGCGCAAAAAGTGCCCATTATTCAAAAGCAGATCATCGAAAAGGCTCTTAAGTTTGGAAAGCCTGTCATTGTGGCCACGCAGATGCTGGATTCTATGATTCGTCAGCCGCGAGCCACGCGTGCCGAAATTTCTGACGTGGCAAATGCCGTTATTGATCACACGGATGCGACGATGCTTTCGGCTGAAACGGCTTCCGGTGCTCATCCGGTCGAGGCCGTGCAGGCTATGGCGGATACGATCCGGGAGACAGAAATGAGTGGATACGATGATCTTCCGCTTTTAGTTCAGCTTGATAAAACCGCAGAAGAGGCGATGACAAATATTGCGAGTGTATTGGCGCGCGCAGATCAAGCAAAGGCGATCGTGGTTGCAACGATTTCGGGTAACGGCGCACGTCTAGTGAGTCGGTATCACCCGAAATTGCCCATCTTTGCCGTTACACCGATGGAACGAGTCATGTACCAACTTAATCTCTCTTGGGGCGTCTACCCACTTTTATTGCCAACATGCCGTACGATAGATGAGCTGACCATGCAATCTATTCATCACTTATTAGAGAAACAGCTGATACAAAAAGGCGACACGATTATCATGGTCGCTGGTGAGCCCTTGGGGCGGTCGGGCTATATTAACTCGGTTGAGTTACGGGTCGCGTGAATCACGGGCGAATGAATTCAATAGATTGTTGCTGCATATCGACGCAATAGCCCGTGCCGATGTCTGCCATTCTGGGTTCGGACGGATGATGGAAGCGTTCGCTCCATGCGCGTAGGATCCGGGTAATCACCGGAAGGTGGGAGATAAGAAGATACCCATGCAAATCATGAGGTGGAAAAAAATCACGGAAATTTCCGTCCAAGCGTAAACGCGAATCAACCTCGACAGGAATGCCGAGCTCTTCCCCAATAATGGTTGCCATTTCTCGTGTCCGTGTCGTGTACGACGTGAGGACCTTTTTCCAAACGATCGGTTTTTGACGCAAAATTTCAGCCAGCCTTTTACTCGCCTCAATGCCAGCTGGTGTGAGCGAGCCAGTCGCGATGCTGTATTCAGTGTGTCTCAGAATAGCAAACATAGGGGGCTTGTCAGGAGTCAAGTGAACTGTTACGATACGGCCCGCAAGCAACTTTTTTATCGTGTGCCATCCTCAAAAGGTTGTCAATGCATATAAAGTGGAGAACCTATACTGTGCTGTTCTTTGAGAAGGATGTCGGCAGAGAGGTTCTATGACATTTCCACGTGGGTGCGTGGTGTAGCCCGGTTAACACGTCTCCCTGTCACGGAGAAGATCGAGGG
>CAYPSC010000031.1:0-4968 GCA_964413385.1 uncultured Gammaproteobacteria bacterium
GGACATTCCCCTCTCACGGGAAAAATAGGGGTTCGATTCCCCTAGGGGCTACCAACACCGAATCAGGTGACCCACATAGCTCTCCGAAAGGAGAGTTTTGTGTTATTTGAGTAACTTTTTCGCCTTCAACGACGAAGTTCGAGAACAGTTTTTTCAGAATGAAATCAAGATCCGCCATGTTCGTGATTTTTTGTATACGCCCAGCCACGTTTTGGAAAAGTTCGATAAACTCCTCGTAGCTTTGGATCGCCATTTTGCTTGCTTCCTTTTCCTGCTCCACTGCTGCAATCTTTTTCTCGATGATCTTGTGGTTTTCGAGATGTTTCTTGAAGTCAGCGGTGAACTCTCGGACGAGAATGGCATCACCCTTGTGTTCCGCGAGGAGCTGCTTGGCTTCCTCGGCTCGATCTTTAGCGATTTTGCGTTGCCGGTAAAGCGATTTGAGAAGCGTGTCGAGTTCTTTGTCGTGCTCGGCTTGGAGGCGTTCCATTTCGCGCTTATAGGCCGCATAACCCTTCTCGAAGTTCATCGGATGCTTGGCAAGAAAATCATAGACGGCTTCCAAAATAACCTTGGCACGGATGGACTTGCCCTTGTACTTGCATGTAGGCGTATCGCAGCGAAAATAGAAGTACTCCGTGATGCTGCCGTCCTTCGCTTTCTTCCGACTTGTTCCTGTTGAACGGGAACGATTGCATCCGGCGCAGGTGACCATGCCACGAAGTAGGTCGGCTTTGACCGAGCCTTTTGGTTTGATGACCGTTGCAAGGGTGAACTTCTTGTTCACGCCGTCCTCCTTGGCCAAGAGGTCGAACTGCTCGGGAGTGATGATAGCTTGGAAGTCGTACTTCTCCATGAGATCCACGACCTGATTGCCTCGGATCATGGCTCCCGCGTAGAACGGATCACGCAAAAGGTCGGACAAGAACTTCTCGTCCACGATGATCTGTTTCCGTTCCGTGTGTTTGGTTTTCTTCGGATATCCCTGCTCACGGAGCCATGTCGCGATCTCGCGCAAGCCGTACTTGGGATCTTTTGAGAGCCGCATCAAAAACGCTCTCTTGATGAGTTCCCAGTTCTCGCCGTCGGGGCGGGCGTATCCATTTCTGTCCTTGTAGTACCCGTGTTTTGGACGGTCATACAGTTTTCCTTCAGCGGTGATCCGCGTCATGCCGCGCCGGACGTTCTGGGAGAGTTGGTCGGTGTACTGCTTGGCAAACACGAACGCGAAGCCGAGCATCATCTTTCCTTGTGAGTCGTTTTGGAAGTAATAGCCGTTTGCGGACTTGATGTCCTTGATTTCTCCTTTATCGAGCATGTCGATAATCTCCCCACCTTCTTTCATGTTGCGGGCGAGACGATCAGGGGCCCATGTGAGGATTGCGTCATACGTCCCTTTCTCGATGCTTTCGAGCATGGTCCGAAAGATCGGACGGTTATCCGAGAGCTTGGCCGAGCGTTCCTCATGGAGTGGAGGATTGATAACGTGCAAGCCATGTTGCTCTGCAAGCCGTTTGCACTCGTGAATCTGGTCGCCGATGGATCGTTCCTGTTTGCCGGAGTCGTCCGTGCTCTTGCGGACGTACATGACGTATCGAAGGCCCGTGGTATCGACGCCGTGGCTTTCGTTTTGAGGCGTGCCAAACATGGCTTGGAGGCGGGTAATGAACTCGGACTGGCTCGATGACATAGAGGTCTCTATTTACTCAAGAAATTAGGGTTTTGGCTATGGTTGCTGAAAAAAGGCTTATTGTAGCGGAAATGGCTATTTTATCGAGTTTTTAGGCCAAATAGGGTTGACAAAAGGCAAGTTTTGTGTTATATTTATTTGTCAAAATCGCTTTGCGCGTGAGACCGTTCGGCTTTCGCCGAAACGCACGACCAACCCTCTTCACGGGAGCAAGAGCATGAACGATAAGTGGGTCATCGAGTTCCGGTCCGGCACGTACTTCCAGAACCTCGAAGCGGATCACGGCGGCCCGATGAAGACCGCGCAGCAGTTCGACTCCAAGAAGGACGCGGAGGACTTCATGGACAAGAACCAGTGGATCTACTTCAACGGCGGCATGGCCGTTCCGTTCAAGAACACCTGATCTCGCCCATCCGGCGAACAGAGAGCCCGTCACATCCGTGATGATCTTGCCCTCTGTCGTCACGGATGGGCTCTTTGTTTTACCGGATTCTCTCTTCCCAAATGCTCCAAAATCCTGCAATATATTCTCACAACGCCTAAACCACCGAGACCTTTCTGTTCTCGGGCGGCATGGCAATAAAGAAATCCACGCAAATACCAACGGTCTCCTGACCGGCACTATTTGCGTGGTCCACATCCGAAAGGGTGTGGGACAGCTCCGAAAGGGGTTGTCGCTCGGTTCGGGGGACCTTTTGTGTTTCCCGAAACGAGCTCTTATTCACGCATCCTTGCGTTTTTCTATGTCCAAGCCCGTCAATCCTCAATGGCTCGTCAATAAGTTTCCGAACGATCTCAAGGCTCAAGTCCGCTACTTGGTCAGTAACGGATATCATGTCGTGAGCCAAGACGATAAAACCGCCCAACTTATCAAGCCTAAAAAGTTCAGTTGTTTGTTTTGTTTGGTGACGGGTTTTCTGCCTTATCTCATCTGGTATCTCGCGAAGAGAGACGGGACCATCTATCTTGATTCCTCGGTCCAGTCTCCCGTCTCCTCCAGCGGTCAGCACGGTCTAAAAACCAGCATCGGGGAGTGGTATGACCAGGCCGGGGCATTTGGGATCATCATGGCAATCATCGGAGGCTTCATCGGTATTGTCCTCATCGGAACCATCATCTCTGCCATGTCAAGAACGGGTCAATCGTCGTCCTCCACATCGACCGCGACGAGCGTGAGCACGACTGATGCACGCTAAAAAATCGTGTCTCGATATCGAGTTCGCTCTCGTTTTTCCCACGTTTGCCCTACATTTTCCCACGTTTTCACACGGAGTGTTCTGTTCTGTAATGAAAAACACCTCGATCCCGACGGAATGATCCGTCGAAGCGAGGTGCGAATATTAGAGGCGTGTCCAGCCTATGAGGCTGGAGTGATTGGCTACATTTATTTTTTCGGTATGCGCTAAAAACGCGTCTTTATATCAGAGCTCCTCCACGTTTACCCTACGTCGGTCCTACGTTTGCCCTACGTTTTGCACACGGACACCTTGAAAAGGAAGGTGGATAGGGCGTTTTCTGTTGTGCGTAGATCACCTCTGAAATGAGCCCAAGGTCGACTGCGCTATAGGAAAATTCTTCTGGAAGAATTGGCTCTTGCTCAAAATTCTGTCTTCCTCGAGAGAGGAGAGCTGCTTTCTGATGTCTTCGTTTACGATATTTGGATGATGAAGTCTAAACCATTCAAGAAATAGGAATAATTCAGCGTGCCTGCAAAACTCTTTCTGAAAATGAACTCGCACGGCATCAACAGCGAAGAGAAGAAAAAGTTTATTCGTTTCAGGATAAAACTCTATGAAATCTCTCTCTTCAGAGACGCCGCCCTTTCTAGTCATTCCGTGTTTGAAAAAATTACGCGGGTCGACGGCGTCCTTTTTGAATACATCCTGATATTCTGGTTTTATCTCTTCCTCGATGATTTTTTCCCACATGGTCTTTGTGCTCTTTTGCTTCAAAAGTTTTGAGAGAATTTCGAGAGAATTGTGCGTCAAAGAATAGACAGAAAAATCATCTGTCTCTGCGAAAAAAATCCGTATCGCGGTAATCAGTTGCCGTATTGCAGCTTCGAGTTGCGTGACTCGAATCATCTTTGCTTCTTCGGTCTGCATAATGAGACAACCTGCTTCAACCCTTACCCTCGTCTATTCCCCTTATTTTTAGTTCGAGCCTTTGCTGGCAGGGAGAATAGCAGCGTTTTGTCCCGCTTGGTTGCCAAGTGTGACCACCGTTCCGTCGCTCGCTACAACCGATCCGGCGGGCGGAGTTTGGACTGGGCTCTGCGCGTTATTGCCTCCCGACATGGCCGGCAGGTTTTGAGCAACGTCCGTGAGGGCGTCTCTGCGTTGGATCTGCATATGGTCAGTACGTTACCACAACCGTCTGGGGTCGTGGCTCCATAGTCAAGATCGGTCGGATCTCGCGGTTCCATGCCGTGATTTGCGGTACAAACTCGTGCGCCCGCGTGAGCAAGTTCGAGAGGAGTCTCTTTCGGGCTACCAAAGAAGAAGAATCCAGAGATGGGTTCTTTTTCTGTTTCTAGTCAGACACCCCCGTCAAAGGTGGTGACTTGGTGAGTAGGGTCCCGTCAAAGGGGATCGTCGCCTGCGAACGTTAGGGTGAGTTAGAAATTTCCTTGTTGGTCAACGTCTTGCCCGTCTTGTTCCCGAACATACTTCTTGATCGCCTCCAGTTCGAAGCCAACAGTCAAGACGGCGTATCCCCTAGCCCAGAAGTGCTCTCCAGTGACGTTCCTCTCTTTGCCAACAAACTGACGAGCGATGGCAATGGCGCTCTTGCCTTTCAGAAATCCGATGATCGAAGCGACGGGATGTTTTGGCGGGATCAGAAGACACATATGAACATGATCCGGCATAACATGGCCTTCGATAATCGTGCATTCCTTTTGTCTCGCAAGTGTATGGAAGATATTTCCAAGTCCCGTGCGAATTTTTCTATACAGGGCTTTTCGTCGTCGTTTTGGAACGAAGACGACATGATATTTACAGCCCCATTTCGAATGAGATAGGCCGTTGTATAGATCAGACATAGTTGTGCAATATTCGAGGTGAACTTCCCCAAGCCACCTCCGGCATTGTACGGCATATGTCTGATCTTTTTGTGATAAAGCGGACGACCAAACCTTTTCGAGTCTCACCAGTCGAACTGGTGGATTACCGTGTGATCGTCATTTAAAATTGATTCATTTTCACTCCAGCGTCAGGCATGATTGAATGATTTGAAAGATCCGCTGAATAAAAATTTCAGTTGTTAAGAGCTAATTT
>CAYPSC010000031.1:4978-8053 GCA_964413385.1 uncultured Gammaproteobacteria bacterium
ATCTAAGCGATTTCTATCAAGCTTTGAATCTTTATCCCACTCAGCAAAAATTTGATCAATATTCATAACAACTCCAATACAAAAATAATTTGGATTATATCACATCATGGATTATTGTACAACTCTTTTTATGCTAAAAGTTGAATTAGAAATATGCGTTGCCTTAGGGCCTCTCGCATTTTTATAGGATATGACCATAAAGTCGTACAGTTTTTCCCACTTTAATGGAGCAGGGGAAGTTATCCCGCCCGCTAATGCTACAAGGCACGAAGCTGAACAACGAGAGCAAGATCGCAAACGGGAAATCAAGAACGAAACTTTGGAGATGGCCCTCGATCAGATTGATTTCGGTGTGCTTAAAGATATCATTCGAGAAATTGCAGAGCATTGTGGAATAAAACCATCTGACGCAAATCTACTAGGAAGAAAGGATATCTTTAACGCGACGAAGGGCTTGGTTGCCATGGGGCCGGCGGATGGTGCTTACTATGAGCCAAGGAATGCCATCTATTTAGATGGCAATAAACTAGTTCAAGCTGCCAGAGAACTAGAGGTTCCCATAAGCGCATATGTATTATTAGCTCTTTGTCATGAACTCGCTCACTCCGCGTCAAGAAACGAAAACAGAGTTCAATTCCCTAACGCGTTCTATAGCGTTTTTCATGAAGCGCTAAAAAAGATCCATCCAAAATCCGCCGCAAAATTTTTTTTGCAACATATTCATCATAAAAGCGGCTTCGGAGATTATCAGCAACCGGTAGACCCAGGAGAGCCTGTCGATCCTAAACATTCTTTCTTTACGGCATTTAATGAAGGCGTAACAGAGAAGTTAGCGTTTCAAATTTTTAGAGAATACTGCAAGAGAGTGGGCGGTATTAAATGTGAAGTCCAAGAATTCTTGATCAGACATCGTATGAAATGGAAAGCGGGCGAGGCGCACTGTGTTGAATTGGTTGATGCTGTTATCGACAGCATTAACAAAAAAACAGGCGTAGCAAAACTCATGGTATGGCAAGGTATTGTTCATGGTTTTATGACAGGAGAAAACTTTGCAGATACTAAAATTAAAAAATTATTTGATGAAATGTTTTCGTCTGGGTTCTTAGCCGAGATGCGCCAAGCTAAAAATCTTTATCAAACAGAGGAATTAATAAAAATACTTATTAGAATAAAAGATATACCAATAAAACGACTCCCGCCTTCTTTGATACCATGCCCCCGCAATGCGAACCTCGCTTGCGGGGTTCGTTTTTTATCAATTAAATTTTTCAAAAAAACCAATGTATAATATACTATTATTTTATCTATCATCACAAAATTTTTTCTTGTCCGATATCTTTACCGCTTTCCAAAATAAGAAAAGGCGTTATAAATTCATACCTCCAACTATCTCGCTGGTTTTGTACTCGTTGTACTCCCCGCTGGCTTTGGCGTTGCCGTATCTTTGATCGGTCTCTCCGGCGGAACTCGTAAATACGTTAATAAAAATTTAGCCAACTCTCCAAACACAGGCGCTGCCGATGACTCTGCGAAAGAAACAGTTTTCGGACGGTCTATCTTTACCATCATGACAAATTTTGGATTATCTGCTGGTGCGTATCCTACAAACGAACCAATGGTCGCGTCTTTCTCTTGTAAATACCCCTTCCCATTTGGATTTGGGATTTGCGCAGTTCCGGTCTTACCGGCCACGTAGTATCCGGGTACAGCCGCTCTTTTTCCATGCCCCTCTTCTACCACGCTGACGAGCATGCCTGAAATAAGGCGTGAGGTCCGGGTATCAATCACCTGGCGGATCATCTGCGGTTGAGTTTTTTCGTGCGTTCCGTCTGGATGAATCACCCCTTGTACCACATACGGCTTCATGAGTTTTCCGCCATTTCCCAAGGCCGCATAAGCCGCAACCATTTGTAATGGCGTCACACTGATTCCCTGGCCAAAGGAAGCAGTGGCTGTAAAAATTTTTCCCGGTTTAGATAAGGGCGAAATATCCCCTTTCGCTTCTGCCTGAAAACCAACACCCGTTTTATCACCAAACCCAAAGCGTTTTACATATTGGGTAAACAAATCTTTACCAATGAGCCTTTCCACAAAAATCGTCCCGGTATTCAGCGATTTATCGAGCACCTCTCTCATGGTTTGAACACCGTGTGCCTGTTTGTCTGAATTATGGATTGTAAAATCATCGATTTTTTCCTCACCCGTATCATTATAGGTCGTGTTGGGCGTGACTTTATTTAAATCAAGACCAGTACTCATGGTAATCGCCTTGAAAATAGAACCAGGCTCGAATTGGTAAAAGGTGGCGGGATTATTAAAGGAACTCAGGTCTGTTGTTTTGCCGTAATTCACAGGATCAAAATCCGGGGATCCGCACATACCCAAAATGGCGCCCGTTTGCGGATCCATAATAATCACCGATCCACTTTGCGCTTCGAACTGTTTGACCGCATCGCGAATAGTTTCGCAGGCATGATACTGGATCGTGCGATCAATCGTCAGCACGACATCTGATCCATCTTGCGCCTCGTCGAGTTGTAAAGTACCGATCGTCAATCGGCGTCCGGCTGCGTCTTTCTCGGCAATGACCGAGCCAAAATGTCCAGCAAGTTTCTCTTGGTAGGCGCCCTCAATTCCATACTTCCCCGTTCGCCGGATCCCATCTTCAGAAGAAACGAAGCCGATGACATGCCCACCGAAACCAGGTTCTGGATAAAGACGCGCTTGCGTCTTGGAAATACCGATCCCAGCTAAATGTTGATTCTGTAAAACATTCACCGTATCCCATGGAACATCTTTTTTAATCACGGTATAGGAACTGGTCGTGGAAAGTTTTGCAAGAATCTCTGTACTACTCGCTTGCATCTGGAGGATAGATGCCAACATCTCACTCTCTTCCTTTGCCTTCTTCACCTCCTTGGGTACGGCATAGACCTGCCAAACATCGCGATCTTTAGCCACGGGATACAACTTCCCATCAAGACGATCTTTCACATAGATCGTGCCCCGCGTTGGGATGAGTGACGCCTGCACCTCGTGCTGATCGGACGCGAGAACTTCATACGTATGATGATC
>CAYPSC010000032.1:0-8011 GCA_964413385.1 uncultured Gammaproteobacteria bacterium
CAGGCTCCGATGCTTGGCATCGGAGTCCGCCGCCTGACAATCGCGGCTTGACAAAATCAAGGAAAATGCTTAGTTTGTTACCGCAAACCGGGCAAGGAACCCGGGAGGAGGTGTTGCATGTCGCGGATCCAGATCGTTCGAGAAGAAGGTCGGCGTTTCCTCGTCAACGAAGAGGCGTTGCTCGCTCACTTCGCTGCGGCACTGAACAGGGAGGCGGCGGTACGTGCGCACTGTCTCTCGCTGGCAGAATCGGCTGGGCGGTTCAGTCAGATCGAAGTCGCCTTCGTGCGGGACGAAACCGAAGGAGAAGAGCGGTGGGTCGTCTGCAGGGCGACCATCCGGCTGAACCTCACCGGTGATACGACGAGGCCGTACCCGGAGCAGACGTTCGTCAACCGCACGGTCGAGTTCCGCTACTGCGTCTCGCCAGACGATGCGGAGGTCATCGGTACCGCCTGGATCGATCCCAAGTTCGAAGAGCTCGAACCAGGTCCGGAGATCCCCGTGGTCTGCCACCGCATGGCGGCGTGATCGGCGCGCGTTCTGTCAGCTTGAGACGGTTCCCTGGAGTCTTCTGGGGAACCGTCTTTCATTTTCATGAATTTTAAAGCGGCCGATCCGGGTGGCGAATCCGGACCGGCCGTAGGTCTCTGCCGTGGCTAAAAGTGACGTTCGTAGACCCCGTGGTGAGTCGCGCTGAGCTGCACGCAGTAGAGGTCGTCAAGCAGACGCTCTCGTCCACTGAGCACAGCCCATTGCTGCTCCCTTGAAAATGTGGCGAAGATCGATTGGAGGCTGGGGAAGAGGCGCTGAAGAATATCGTTGTCGAGTCTTCCGACGAAACGACAGACCGTCCTGAACTGTTCCGGAGCGCTGTCGTCAGCGCTGGCGTCCATGGGCGATCTGCACTTGAGCAGATTGACGGTCAGTGCGGCCCGAGGGAGATTGGCGTTTGGCTTCGCCAAGTACCTATCAATCAATGTCATGCCGACCTGTGACCGATCATTACCACTCAACCGCATCAGCACCCCCCAAGCTTCGACCGGAGAATTGGCCATGGCCCGATCCACGCTGGCTACGATTTGTTGCAAGCGCTGTTCCTGGGGCTTAGGAGGAAGGGGAGTAATGGGGTTGACTCCAGCAGCACGTGGCTTGGTCATGTTGGATGACCTCGGATGATGGGGGACGCGACTCCCCGTTGCGCGCCAGACCCGCCGCCTCCAAAGTTAAAAGGTACCGCAAAAATAATCTCGCTCAAGAAAAGAGTGGTCAAGAGGATATGTCAACAGTTATTCAAATTTGACCTTGCCCCACCCATGTTGCCCGGCAAGGAAGGCTTTCCCATCCATCACAGCTTTACCCTCGGGTTGAACTTCAAGTAGTAAAATATTGGTTTGATCGCCGCAGGTAATTGCCGGTAATTTATTTTCAATCGCTCCTGTACCTGCTTCGATTTCGGTATGTGATCCGATGCCAGCCCGCATGATCTTTAGTCGTTTTCCATTTAGTGTGGTGTATGTCCCCGGCCATGGCGCGTAGGCGCGCACTTGCCGTTCAATCTCATGCGCTGGTTTGTGCCAATCTATCTTTCCATTTTCGCGTGATAAAAGTTTGACGCTCGTTGCTGCAGCGTGATCCTGCTCTTGCGGCGTGAGTTTACCCGTTAAGTCATCAAACAAAACATCGGGCAAAATCTTTGCTCCCAGAGTCGCCAATCTTTTTTCTAATGTCGGTGTCGTATCCTCTTCCTGAATTGGTTCAGCGGCAGTAGCAAGCGTCGGTCCATGATCCATGAGTGCATCCATTTTCATAATCGTGACGCCGGTTTCTCTGTCGCCATTCAAAATAGCCGCGGCAATAGGGGAGGCGCCTCGATACTTTGGCAAGATGGATCCATGGACATTGATCATGCCATGCGGATACAAATCGATCACGCGCTGGGGAATTATCTGGCCAAAACTGGCTACGACCGCGACGTCTGCTGGATGTGTTTTGAGATCCTCATAAGCTTCGTCGCTTTTCACCTTTTCGTATTGATACACGGGTAACCTTAACCCAAGGGCCGCTTGTTTGACTGGCGAAGCTTGGATTTCTGCGTGGCGGCCAACAGGACGGTCTGGTTGTGTGACAACCCCGATAACCGAAAAACGCTCATCGTTCATGATGGCTTTTAAACTGGGAACGGCAAAGGAAGAAGTGCCGTAGAAGAGAACGCTAAATTTTTGCTTTTCCATGGTCGATGATGTTTTTGGCTTTGTCGATAAACAAAATACCGTCGAGGTGATCGATCTCGTGTTGAAAAACAATAGCGGGGAATTGTTTGACCTCAAATTCCACTTTGCGTCCGTGGCGATTCAGCGCGCGGATCGTGACTTTCTTGTGTCGTGTAACAATGCCGTACTTGCCCGGCACGCTCAAGCATCCTTCTTCGCTTTCAAGCGTCGCTTCAGACTTTTTTACGATCTCGGGGTTGATGTAGCATTCTGGTCCGGTCTTGGTGCTCACAACGATCGCGCGAATATTTTTTCCCACCTGTGGCGAAGCAATACCCACGCCATCCGCCACGTGCATGGTTTCCGCCAAATCATCTAAATACTTCTGGAATTCCGGCGTCGTCACTTCGCCCACATCTAACTCGCGCGATCGCTCGCGGAGAGAAGTATTAGGCAATGTGACGATATTGAGAATCATGTTTTTAGTTTTTGTCATTCCGACCGACGAGTTCACGAGGAGCGGAGGAATCTTGCCGCACTTTTGTTGGCCGCAAGATCCCTCCATGTTGGTCGGGACGACGGAAGCAACTCGTCCGCCTCGCTCGGGATCGGGATGAGGGCGGAAGAACAAATTTTAATGGAAAAAAGCAACTGGGTCAAGGTCTATAATGGCCGAACTTGCAAGCGGGGTCAACCACTGCAAAAGCTCTGTTTCTCGGGCGTGCGGCGGGAAGCGTAAAAGGTAAATCAGCCGTTGACCGCGCGACGATGAACGATGTTTGACCGGAAATGGCCCACTGATCACAACATATTTTGGAAGCTTGTGAGCGAACTCTATTGGTCGCAAAGTGATCATCTTCACTAATCGTGTCGCTGGGGGATAAACAAAGATCTGTCGCTCACGCCGTTGTTCATCTTGAAATGTTGCGAGACCTTTATTGGTCAACCATTCTGTCCATTGACCGGCAGATGCTTCATTGCATTGGATGAGGAGTGTTGCGTCTGCGCATGCGACTCGATCTGCCAAGCGTCGAAATGCTACGCAGAGTCGTTCTCGTCGACGAACGTCTTCCACAACGCCTCCAAGCAGTGATCCGTCCGTCACTAAGATGATCGCATTCTTCGGTATGGGAAGTTCTGTATCTTCATTCGACAATATACACCATTCAACGGCGGCGTTTGGTTCGTGTTTTGCCCATGCTTGCTTCAACCGTTCGATTCCCGGCGTTGATTTTCCTAGGTCCACACCGCCACAGCTCGGACAAGCGAGGGGAAGATCGGACTTCTTTTCGCATTGCCGGCACACAGATCGATCCGCTTCGGCGCTTAAAGCAAAACCACAACGATCACAGACAGCTCGCCAACCGCAATCACGACAGAGAAGCCGTGCGCTCATGCCACGAATCGGATGGACGATGATTCGCGGTCCTGTGTGCTCAATCAGCTTTTCCAATGCATCCGCTTGGACCATTGGGATATTGGATCGTCCATTTGGATGGCGAATGATCGGTTCGACGCGTGCCTCGATCATTGGTCCCGTAGTATTCGTATGGAGCGGGGGTGTTAATCCAAAACTTTCAACCGATATGCCAACGTGTTGATTGCACCAGGCGAGCATCAATCGCGCATCATAACGTGGCGAAAGTTCGTCTTGCTTGTGATCGTCATTTTCTGGTTCATCAATCAAAACAAGATCAGCAAACGGCGCCAGCCAGGCACCTAACCGCGTGGCAATCAAATAGTGCGTCTCTCCGTTCATAAATCCAAACCAAGCTCGAAACGCATCGCCATCATTCAGGTCGCTATGCAATACACGGCTATTCTTCAATGCTCTTTGAAAAAGTTCTGTGCGCGCTTTCCATGGTGTTAAAATCAACACACGTTTTTCGCTCTCTTGTCGCGCGCGTTCAATTAGTCGTTGTTGTGGTTGTGTGATCCACTGCGCCTTAATGGAACTTTGGTTTTTTTTCTCCTCGACCAAGTGAGCCATGCTCTGTGGCTCGCGGTTTGGTAGTGTGCGCAGCCAGGCCTTGAGTACAGATGGTTTGGAGGAGAGGGTGCGTGCCGCGGTCCAATCTAATAATTCGATCACTGAAAGAGGAAGGTGTATATTGGCATACCGGTCAATAATCGAAAGTGCTTTATTAGCAAAAGGACTATCGGTCAAAATTTCTTCAACCAATGCCACGCTTTTACCCCGACGAAACGGTACGTGGACCAAATCTCCTGCGGTCACATGCAGATCGATCGGAATTTGGTAATCAAAAGACTCGACCCCTAACGGAGTTCGGAGGACAGGAATGACGCGAGCGTAGGCCATCAATCACGCGATATCAAATCGTTCTGTGAGGTACCCTACGCCGAAGGGCGCTTCGTAACAAATTTCCTTTGGCGTGCAATGGATATTTTCCAGAGTTCCGAGAAACGTCAAAGTGGGTTTGTAGCCGCATGCGTTAGCTTCCTCAACCACACGCTGATCCATGGCGAGCAACCCAGCGGCGTCCAATGTTTTCAGCTTCTCACGGATGGTGGCATCAAATTGTTGGCCTTCAGCCGTTGCGCCTTCAGGAGCATTCGCGTTTGCATGATGGGAGAGATCGGCGGATGCAATCACGGCAACGCGCCGTTGTTCTGCATGAAGGACGCGTTTAAGTTGCCGACCAAATTCATAATGCATGCGTCCATCTAATAGAGATGAGGCAAGCGGGACTAATTTCCAATTCTTTAGTTGCTGAGTTAGGAGGAGGAGGGGAATGGTAAAACCATAGTCCAGTTCCTCTTGGCTGGTGAGAGTGAAAGGGACGGATTCTTCTCGCATCATGCGATGGATGTGATCCAGGAGAAGAAAATCGACTTTGGCTGAAATGGTTGTTCCATGATCGCCAAATTCTTTTAATTGTCCTGCGAAATGATCAGACACGTTACCGCTGAATGCGTCCGGATACATTTGTGCATGCGGAGACATGATGACGAGCGTTTCGGGTTTCGTGAGATAGAGGGCCTGCTCCAATTCCTGATAGGCGTGGAGCGTATCCGCTAATTTTTCGCGTTGATCTTTGCCAATCGAAGGAGCGAGCAACGGTGAATGAGGAACGATGGCGGCAAAAACAATCATAATTTCAATTAATTATTTGTTTGGTCAGAGGTGTCTGCCAAAGTCACGTTCGGGTGTGAAAGCACGGGATCCCCCATGGGGTAATCATTCAAGAGTTTTGTCGGAAGGACGAGGACATTTTTCCACTTCCAACCAACTTCTTCAAATACCGCTCCGGAAGGGATGGGTCGCTTCTTACCATTTTCAATGACAAAGACGGCAGATTCATCCGGCGTGCGAACCAGTTCGCCTTCGTGGACTTGGTAAGGCGTACCAATGGTCAAGGTGGCGAGAGTTTTTTGTGAGAGGAGCTTGGCTGGCCGTCCGCGGAAGTAGACTTTAAGCAACAGCTTATCAGGAATGAATTGACGGATCCCGTCTTCCACATACCAATAGTTGCCGAGACTATCCTTGGCAAGCAAGCCAGTTGGATTCGAAGTGGCGGCCGTAATATCCGGACCATCATCATAATTCTTTAAATCATCTTCTGTGGCGCTGACGACTTCATCTTCGTTAAACCCTATTTTGGAGAAGACTTGTCGACTCACGATCAGCCGTTTTTTACTCCCGACAAGTAAATAGCGTTTTTTGTCCGGCGCTTGTACGAGTGAATAGTTAGCAAAAGCAATGGGATCGCCAGTTGGATATCCGGCGAGAGTACTATCATTAGCAAGTAAAATTTTGTTTGGATCAATCATGGAGGCGGCAACGGCTTTACTCTTCAGCGGTCGTTTCTGATCAAAGCGAATCAAATAGACGGTTTTTGAAGTTTTTCCCATCACGAATGTTCCATCCGGGTAGTTCAGACCAAACCAGCGCTGCCAGATATTCCACAGGTTTAAATTTCCATGTAGATGCGGCGTGTATGTGTACAACATGGCTGTTGCCTTATTCGCCGGAATGACCGTTTGACCATCAATTTTGACGGCTTTGCCTGGTGCGATGCCCGAAATGGTGGTCCCTCGACCTAAGAGCTGAAGAAGATATTTTTCTGTATGCTGTTTCGCTGCCCATTCCAATTGGCTGGCAAATCCCTTGTATTGCTGAAGCGCTGGGTCGTTCATAGAGCAACTGTCGCATACGGCAAATCCTGTTGCCCAATCCAACTGTTTTTGTGAAGGTGATGGATCCTCCACGAGACTCTGTTCCTTTTGCATGAGTGCAAGCAGGTATTTTGGGTTGATACGGTAAGAGGTGGCGACACGCCACACGATATCCGTAGGCCACTTTTCTTCTCCATCGATATCCGTAAGTTTGATGTGAGCGAGTCCGCTCCCTTTACTTGCTAAAAAATCACGGATGCTATCACGCGTCATGATTCCCAGGCCGAACATGTCAGCATCATCAAGAATATACCCCGGATTAAACGTGGAAAGGGCAGGAGCGGTTGATGTTGCTTGCGCAGAAACAGCCAAGGGTTCTAAAACGGCAAAAAAAGCTAAACAAGCAGCAAAAATTTTATAAAAGAAATGATTCATGCTGAACATAGAGTAGCATACAATCTCTGCGAATAAATACGGAGGTAGAAATTTGCTCTTTACTGAGCGAAAAGTTAGAATCATCGCATGACAGAAAAGAAAGAGCGGGCAGCTATTGGGGCATTGCTTGCGCTTTTATTTGCTTTATTCAGCATTTTTTCAACATTAGGTGGTAAAGTGTATTCATCGCCGGATGAAACAGCCTTTGCGATCGCCGCACAACAGATCGCTGAACATGCACACGCTTTTATCCCGGATGCGGTCGTTCGTCATTTTCCTTGGGTTCATCCGCGGAGCTGGATTAGCCAGGGTGATAAGATTGCGCCTGTTGGATTCCTGGGTTGGCCAGCTTTTCTTAGTTTGTTCTATAAATTGCTCGGTACCTGGAGCCTGCCATGGGTAGGAAGCTTACTGATTCTCTCCTCAGCGTGGGCATTTTTTCAGATCCTCAAAAAACGATTTGGATTTTCTCCGGCTTGGTGGGGGACGCTCGTTGCTTTTACGGTTCCATCCTTTATTTTGTACGCTAACCGCGGGTTGTTCTCGAATGGTCCGGTACTCGCTTTAGGCATTTGGGGGTTCTATCTGATCGATGGACTGGCCAATCTAGCGCCTGGCTTTGTCAAAGCTTCTGCGATTCGTTCAGCGTACCAGGTAAGTGCGCCTCGCTCATTGTCCAGTTCTTCCTCATTATCCCTCAAGATGGATCATCCCTTAAAGCCAAGAATCGGTTTATATTTTTTAACGGCATTCGTCTGCATGCTTGCGTTAGCCGCGCGGCCGATCGAAGGTTTATGGCTGATACCTTGGTGGGTATGGGCGGGCTATCGTTTGCGGCCTACGCGACAACAATGGATGGAATTTTTCCTTGCCACACTTATCATCATTCTTCCCTTGGGTTTATTGGCGCGTGGAGCCTATGGATCGTTTTTTGGTGTTGGATATGCCCTGCACGATGATTATCGTTTTGCGGTACCGGCAGCTGTGCCCGCATCGCCGATCGCGAGCGCTCCGACGACTTTGGTCTGGTGGCTGCCGTATGGATTCCACCCATGGAATATTCTTTCGAACGTAGCTGCATACTTCGGTATCTTGCTGTGGCCATGGTTAGGACTCGTCATTGGTGTGGCGATCGTCGCTTATCGAAGACTTGCCCGTTCGAGCAGGCGCTACCCGACTTCCATAATTCGATGTGCGGGCATTCCTTTGTTTTTAGCCGTCTGGAC
>CAYPSC010000033.1:0-7861 GCA_964413385.1 uncultured Gammaproteobacteria bacterium
TTAGTCAGCGTACCCGGATGTTCGTGGATGAAAAAGCTACCAATGCGTCCAATACCACACCCCCACGGCAAACCCCAAATAAGAACATCCGCGTAAGCCAAAAAATTTGAACCGTGTTTTCGCACTTGCCAATAAAAAGCTACTGCTGCACCGATGAATCCTCCGAACATGGCATACCCGGGTTTTCGTGGATCAATCGCTTCCAATGGATATGCAAGATAATAACGCGGTTCATAGAAAAGAACATGAAACAGCCGTGCACCGACAAATGCCGCGAGAAAAATCCAAAACGCCATGTTCCATACCATCTCCGGTTTCAATCCTTTGGTTTTAGCGCGACGGGCAGCGATCCATGTCCCGATCAGAAATCCCGCCGCGACAAACGTCCCCCATGTTTGGAATGTAATGCCAAAAAGGGTGTACGTATTGGATTGAATCCATGGAATCATAAAAGATACTCTGGCGTATTTTAAAAAAAAGGTAAAGTTGTGCTTGACCGAGCGTGCAAATGGGGAGAAGAAAGAAGAGTAACTCTTGTCTCTCCCAGTCCTATGTCTCTCACCAATACCCTGGAAGGCGCATTACCGCTCAGCATTTACTCCGTCTTGAAGGGCGAACATAATGAGGTTGCGGCCATGATCAAAACACTAAAGGCCTCTCCTATCGGTCAAGAAGCGCTTATGAAAAAACTCCGTCAGGAACTGCTCTCACACGCAGAAGCTGAACAAATAACCGTCTACTCCAAAGCTGAGCAACGTATTGCGAACAAAAATGTTGTTCAAGAAGCAAAACAAGAACACGAACAAATGAAACAACAGTTAATGTCCGTTGAGTCGCTCGAACTTGGCGGCGACTCATGGAAACAAAAACTTCAAGAATTGGAAAACAGCATCACCCATCATGTGAAAGAAGAGGAAACGCAGCTCTTCGAAGAAATGAAAAAAGTGTTTAACGATGAAGAAGCGAAAGAAATAGCAAAGGAATTCCACGAGGCCAAGAAACGGGAAATGGAACGCTCTGCCTAAGACAAGACATTTAATGTCTTTAAAGCATTCTCAAAATCATGAAGCGCCTGATGGGCGGCACGCGATGTAATTTCAAATGCCGCATCGTGAACTAACTGATTGCGTAATTTATGTGCCGGCCAGACATTCCGAATTTGCGGATACTTGTAAGCTGCGACCTTAAGGCGCTCTCCAAGCGTCTCACCCGGCATCATCATAGACTTGAGTGCTTGATCAAGAAGTTTATCCGCCTCGATCACCGAGAGTTTAGCCCCCATCACACCTTGTGTAGATAACTGTTGAATTTGCTGCCATGTTTCCTGAATCTTTTCACGTTCCATTCCGTACAGTTCCGGTCGTCGGATCGCTCGCAATAATTTGTGGATCAAAACTCCGACCACGATCATGATCACGAGGACAGCGACAAGATAAGGAACCAAATCCATAGTCATGACGGGTGAGACGGGTGACGTCGGAATGAGGACCCCGCAGACAGAGTTAAAGGTCTTACCCAACGAGTACGTAGGCTCATTCCGACGACAGTACCCCTCATATTACACGGCAAATTACCGCCGCGTTTGTTCATACGCATACGCGATATCCAACAACTTATCTTCGGCAAACATGTCACCGATAAGCTGCATCCCAACCGGCAACCCTTCATGTTCTCCACAAGGTACAGAAATCGCCGGTACACCTGCCACATTCACACCAACGGTAAACACATCTTCCAAATACATCGCGAGTGGGTCTGATACCTTTTCTCCAATTTTCCAAGCCGTGTTCGGTGCCGTGGGCGTCAACAAAGCATCGACATTCTTGAATGCCGAGCGATAAGCCTCGCGAATCAACCGGCGGACTCTGGCCGCCTGTCGATAATACGCATCATAATACCCCTTAGACAACGCATAAGTTCCAAGCATGATTCGACGTCGCACTTCTTCTCCCAAGTGAGAACCTCGCGTTCGCGTATAAGTTTCAAGCAATGTCTCGGTTTTTTCACGTACGCCATAACGCATCCCATCAAAGCGCGACAAGTTTGCAGAAATTTCACATGGCACCAACAAGTAATACACGGCCAACGCTTCATCCATATAAGGTAATGAAACGTCCTCAATGTACGCGCCTAATTCCTGCAACATTCTGAGCGCCTCTTGAACATGAAAACGCACGCCATCATTTATTCCCGCTCCCCATGCCTCTTTCGGTAATCCAATGCGCACACCCTTGAGGTCACGAGGATGAGTCGGTTGGAAAGGCTTGTCTTCGACTGTCGTTTGATCCAACGCATCCTGACCTTTAATCGTAGAAAAAAGAATTTCGGCATCCTCAACCGTTTTTGTCAGGGGTCCAATCTGATCAAAAGACGAAGCCATCGCGATGAGACCAGAGCGCGACACACGACCATAAGTTGGTTTGAGGCCGACCAGACCGCAAAACGATGCTGGTTGACGAATGGAACCACCCGTATCCGAACCAAGAGCCGCCACACAAAGATCTGCCGCAACCGCTGCCGCGCTGCCGCCAGAAGAACCACCCGGTATACGTTCCGGATCACGTGGATGCTTGGTTGGACCATACGCAGAACGCTCAGTGGATGACCCCATGGCAAACTCATCCATGTTGGTCTTCCCAAGAATGACGGCACCGGCTCCCTTGAGCCGATGAACGACCGTCGCGTCATTGACCGCTACATAATTCTCCAAAATTTTGGATCCAGCCGTGGTCCGTATGCCTTGAATTAAGATATTATCTTTCACCGCGATCGGCACGCCATCCAACGGACCAAAAGTCTGATTTTGAACCCGGCGATCATCCGAACGCTTGGCCGCTTCCAACGCCTGCTCTTCAAGCACGGTCAGATAAGCATGCAATGAACCGTTTAATCCGCGAATCTGACCAAGATACGCACGCGTCAACTCTACCGAGCTCGCCTCGCCTTTTGATAACGACTCTGCCGCTGATACGATCGTGTGTCCTTCAAATAATGGCATACAATTAAGATCCTTTTGGTTTTTCAAACACCGCGGGCACACTCAGAGCATCACCCGTGCGTTCTGGAAAGTTGGATAAGATCAGTTCGCGCGCTGCTGCATCCACGGGCAACGCCATATCCGACCGCAACGTGGTCGTCTCTGCACCCGTCTGTTCTAGCACGCCAGCCGTATCAACCTTCTGCAACCGATCAATATAATGCAAAATTTGGCTCAGATCATGGTGCATCTTTTCGCGCTCTTCATCAGACAGCGCTAACCGTGACAATTCAGCCAAATGCATGACTTCTTCGTTGGTTAATTCCATATGGCGCTTATCTTATCCTCCGCCTTCAAAAACGTCGAGAGAGAAACCTGAAAACGAGAATTGAATGTGACTTATAACAAACCGCCCCTCGATCTAGCCAAGGGGTGGCTCTGAATCGAGAGGCGAGAGAAAACTGGATATCCGATGTTATTGCTTGCAAGCGCTCATTCGAGCGACTTCCTGCTCGATGCGAACGCGACGCTTGGCATTCCTCTGCTGACGAAAGTAGTCAGCGAGGGAAGTCTCCGACGAGATGAGACCTGGACCGATCATGGCATCACAGAGCTCGCGCGCGAGCGTTGCCACGCTCTCTTGTGAGGCCTCATAGGAATACCACATCGGATCCCACTTGCCGAAGCGCGGCGTCTCCTCCTTCGATCCAATAAAGTACCCACGTTCCGCTCTTCTCAGCTCGTCCCACGTGCGGCGATAATCCCGCTTGACGATGTACCACCGCACACGCTTGAGCCAGTACTCGTCGGGAGAGAAGTGACCAAGAAGGTACGATGCTTCGCGTTTGTACAGAATGGCGTCCTTGTGATGCTTGAGCAGGTGATTGAAGTCCTCTGCACGCGCGAATTTCGTTGCGACAGACCCTGCGTTGAGCGCACCATCTCCCCACACGCTCTCCGGCAGTGCTAGCATGGCGTCGAGCAGCGCGATGCGCTTGTCGGCGTCTTGCCCGATTTCATCGTACAAAACGAGGAAGAGTGCCTCGACGTACTCCGAGCGGATGATCCTCCCGAGGAGGTCGTGTGCGGACATTCCCTCTCCCGCCAGCCCCTTGACGACACGCGTTGCCGCTTCCTTCTCAATCCCACGCAATCCATCACGGCTCTGACGTACGAAATCGAGCAAAGCATTGAATCTCAGTCCCATGTTCTGCCTCCTGTCCCCAAGGGACAGTCTGAGGTTTTGAAGGGCGGATTATTCCGCCACTCCCTGCGATCATTGTGTAACATTTTTTGAAGAAAAATCAACACCCCCTCGTCCTATCTCAACTCCCTCACCGCTATTTTCGGAAACATGCAAGGCTCCTGACGATCACTGACCATCTATTGCGCGACACGTTTTAAAAATTCCGCACTCCTAATTTCTGCGCCCTGTCATATTTTGATCCAGGATTTTCACCAACCACAACAAACGACGTCTTCTTTGAAACCGATTCAGACACTTCGCCTCCGAGCGCACGAATTTTTTCTTTTACCTCCTCACGCGACAAAGATTCAAGTGTTCCTGTGATCACCCAAGTCGTTCCCGTGAGCGGCCCCTTGATCTCCGCGCGCGAGACTTCTTCCACTTCCACAAACCGCAACAAATCATGCAAAAACTCGCGATGATGTTTATCTTGAAAGTGTTCGACGATGGCATCCGCGACCACCTCGCCAATGCCCTCAATCGCCAGCAACTGCTCCTTGGACGCACCACGCAAAGCCTGAATCGATCCAAACGCACGCGCAAGATCCGTCGCCGTCCGTTCACCCACATGGCGAATGCCCAACGCGTTAATAAACCGATCCAGAGGAATTTTTCGATGCGCTTGGATTTCCGCGTACAATTTATTGGCGGATAGTTCGGCAAATCCTTCCAGCTGCAAAAAATCACCCGGTGTCAGGCGAAACAAATCCGTCGGTTCATGCACCAATCCACGTTGCAAAAGTTGTTCTGCAATTTTATCGCCAATGCCGCGGATATCAAACGCTGGGCCGCTGACAAAATGGAGAAGTTTCGCCAACTCCTGCGCAAAACAATTTCGGTTCGAACAAACAACCGCCACCTCTCCCGGCTTGCGATTGACCGGTGAGCCACACATGGGACAACTCTTTGGCATGCGAAATTCCTTTTCTTTCCCCGTACGCAGCTTTGGTAACACCTGCACAATCTTTGGAATCACATCACCAGCCTTTTCTACAATCACCGTATCGCCAATCTTTAATCCAAGCCGAGTGATCTCATCTTCGTTATGAAGAGACGCGTGGGTGACCGTTGTGCCCATCAGGAGCACCGGATCCATAACAGCGACCGGTGTCAGCGTTCCCGTCCGACCAACAGAAACTTGAATATCGCGCACGATGGTTGTCCCCTGCTCTGCCGGAAACTTCCAGGCAATCATTCCGCGTGCTGTTTTTCCCACCACGCCCAAACGCTGGAACAGCGCATCATCATTCACATTCACAACAATGCCATCACACCAATACGCCAACTTCTCACGCTTCTCATACATCTCCTTATGGAAGGTTTCAATTTCGTCCAGGTTTTTAGCGAAACGATTCAATGGATTTTGCGGCACGCCCAAGAGCGCGATCATCTCATGCGCCTGCTCATGCGTTCGTGTTCCAAAGTCACCCACCATGGAATAACCAAAAAACGATAAACGACGTTCCGCGACAATCGCAGGATCAAGTTGGCGTATAGACCCCGCCGCCGCATTTCGTGGATTCGCTAAAATAGCTTCCCCACGTTTTTTTAATATTTTATTCAAATCCTCCAATTGTTTTTTGGTCATGAACGCTTCCCCACGAATTTCGATGCGTCCCTTGCGTGATTGAAGGACTGATCGCACCCGCTTCGCCTCCAACTTCCCTTCGTGCTTCTTCAAAAAATTCTCGATTTCTTTCCCTGATGGTTCCCGCAACACCAACGGAATCGCCTCGATCGTGCGCAGATTCGCTGTCACATCTTCCCCGATTCTCCCATCACCACGCGTAGAACCCTGGACAAACACTCCGTCCTGATAGACGAGCGACATCGCTAACCCATCCATTTTTATTTCTGCAAACAAGCCCGTCTTATCCAGTTCCGATCCATCGGTTCCCAGGAGCTTTTTGATTCGATTGAGCCACGTCTCAGCTTCTTCTCGTATAAATACATCCTCAATCGAGCGCATGAGCTCCACATGAGTCACCTTTTTAAATCCAGCTAATGCCTTACCAGCCACACGTTGTGTTGGTGAATCTGGCGTAATCAAATCTGGAAACTCCTGCTCTAATTTATAGAGTTCATGTTTTAGCCCATCCAAAGCCGCTTCTGAGATAGAAAGACCATCCAGCACGTGCTGCTCATAACGATAATGGTTAATCTCCTGCCGCAGCTTCCCAATGCGCTCTTCAGCCTCCGTGTGAGTCATAGAATACTCAAATTATAGCGAAAATAAGCGAATTTGGCTAACTAAAACAATTGACAAAATGACGATTTTCCAGTATACACAAAATACGAGACCCAAAACGGGAAACACGGAGGATCTAATAATGAGTACCACGGCAGCGCATCAACAAGCGCCGACCTTGTTCGTTTCACTGAAAGCCACCATTCAACGAATCGCGCAAGGCGACGTAGGCGAAGACGATCTCGTCACCGGTCTCTTCTTCTTCTCGGGAACACGTGATTTTGCGCTTGACCCGTGGGGGCATGTCAGCGGTATAGTAAGGGGCTATCTGGAGGACAACGAGCGAATCCGCGCCGCTCACTCCAGGCTCGTCAGCGCTCTGCTGGCCAGCGAAGAACGGCGACGAGTCAGCTGGGAAAGGCCGCTGACCTGCCACGAAGTCAGCACCTTCCTCCGAAAGCATGGCTTCGGCGAGATACCCCCGGAACACGACGATCCCATCGAAGCGCTCGAGAAGACCGGCCATCAGCTTGGGTTGAGGAGGATCATCCACTCGCGCATCTAGCACGACAGAGAGCGCACCCGTCACGACTGTGACGAATCAGCGCCTCGGTCGTGTCGGGTGCGCTCTTTGTTTTTCAAAACTTTAAATACATTTGTATCCATTGAATTGCCGGCTCCCAAAGGGTAAAGGCAACGATCGCCCCAAGGGCAAGATACGGCCCAAAAGCCACGCGTGAACCGCGTCGGATGAACTTCAAACCCAAAAAAATCAGAGCGATGATGCCGCCTAAGACGTACGTGCTATATAGTGCGAGTGCAATTTTTGGCCAACCAAGGAATGCTCCGATCATGGCCGCAAACCATGGATCCCCAGCGCCCATCCATCCGCCGCGCGAGAGAATGACCTGAAGACCCAAAAACATAAAACCGATCAGCGCGCCAACGAGCGATGTCATCCAATCCGTTTGGCCAAGGTAGATGGACAAAACGCCAAACAGAAAAATCGAAGCAATCATCCATTCAACGGGCAACAATTTCCAACGCCAATCAAAAACAGCCAAAAATAGCAGATTCAAAAAAAACAAACTTTCGGCGGCAAGCGTAACATCGAGCACAGGGTGATGGATAAAAGCAAGTATGGCCAGCAGTCCACCCAAGAGCTCGACCAAAGGATATTGAATGTGAATTTTTTTATGGCAATCCGCACATCGTCCACACAACCAAAGCCAAGAAATAATCGGCACTAAATGGCGCGGACGAATCGGTTTGCCACATGACCTACATTGGGAGCGTTCCCAGAGACTCGTCTGTTCACGAATACGAAAAACCAACGCGTTGATCAAAGAACCAAAAATAGAACCGAGAATAAATAAAAAAAGGAGAACCATATATCCCTCCCCCTTACGAAAGGGGAGCAAGAGGGGGTTCTGATGACTTTAACCTCCCC
>CAYPSC010000034.1:0-7822 GCA_964413385.1 uncultured Gammaproteobacteria bacterium
GGGTGAATCCGATGACAGGACCCATGACAAACGTTAAAACAACCGATCTTTCCACGTCCTCGGAATTTTCTCATTCACAATTTCAAGCGGAAGATGATAATGGAACGGCTTCACCCCACGTTTTTTAATATAATCGATCATTTCCTGCAACCCCTGCTTCAAGGTCGTGGTTGTTTTGTATCCCAATTTTTCGCGAGCTTTATCCGCGGAACAAGTCGCATGTTTTACTTCCCGCGGACGATCGGGCATATAAATGGGCTCAAGCGGAAAATCCAACAGTTCAGCAATGATTTTTGCGAGTTGATTGATCGTAATAAATTCCTCATCCGGCCCCACGTTAAACTTTTCGCCACTTAACCCTTCCATAAATCCGAGCTTTTCCAAGGGGTCCAACACATCGTTAATAAAAGAAAAACAACGCTTCTGTTCACCGTCACCGTAAATAATAGGCTGGCGGTTCTGCAGCATCAAATTAATCATGATGGAAGCCACGTTACGGAATGGATCGTCGTATTTCTGTCGCGGCCCAATAATATTATGTGGAATTGCAACCACGTATTCGAGGCCATGCGTTTCACAAAGTTCTTGAACCTCGAGTTCCGCAGCATGCTTTGCAATACCATAAGGATCTTGTGGTTTCGGGATCTGCGTTTCTCGAAATGGTATTTCTTGCGCCCCATAACGCGCCATACTTGAACAAAAAACAAATCGGCGCGCTTTATTCGCAATCGCAGCAGACAAGACCGAAATCGTGATGCCAAAGGTATTCGCCGTGACGAGATGAGGAGAAAAAACAGACAAACCCTCGTATGCGGTAGAAGCACAGTGATACACCACATCAACATTCTTCGTCACCTTCATCATGGCCTCAAAATTATTGCAATCGTATTGATAAAATTCGACTGCCGGTGACACATTATCCAGATAACCCCCGATCAAATTATCAACACCAATCACGTGATGTCCACGCTGAATCAAACGATCAGCTAAGTGACTCCCTAAGAAGCCAGCCGCCCCTGTAATCAACACCCGTTGTTTCATAAACTGCAAGAAGAATACGAATTTATCCGCAAAGAGTCAATGCGTATGAAGATATCCTAGACGGTCTGTAAGGTTGCCTGAAAAACGCCAAGCAAAGACTGTATTTGATGCGATTGCGTATGACGTTCCCGTGCAAGCTCAGCGAGCCGTCTACCGATCGCTTGTCGCTCGATAGGAGAAAGGCGCGCGGCCCGAACAACAGCAGCCCCGAACTGATCATCTGTCGGACTAAGCCAAAGAAGATCGGGCGAGAGCAATTCGCGATAGCCAGCCGTGCTTGCGATGACAACTAATTCAGACAACATCGCCTCCACGATCGTCTTGTCCAAGCTTGCACTTGTCGCATTCAAATAAAGATCAAAATCCTGATAAACGCGTGACGCTTCCAAATAAGATACGTCGCGCTCAACCCATGTCACCTGGCATTGATTAGCTAATACACGTACCCTTTCGCCCTCATCCGGATGCGTGGCGCGTCCATAAACCGTGATCTGGTGGGCAAGCACCGGATCCTTCTCGATCACACGTTCGATGAGCCAAGGAACGCGTTTCGCAGGTGAGACACGCCCGTAAATCAAAAGACGCGGAGCGACCACCTGGTGCTGATGCGGCTGAGTAAATAAACGTGCATCAACGCCTTGACCGATCGGAATCGCAGAGGAAAAACGACACGCCGCCGTCACAGACGTGACAATGGTATCCGTAAATATATTCGCCATCGATAACCAAGCAGTACGCGATGTATAATGCGCATACCAGAGAACAACCTTTTTACCCAGCGCATGCCACAACCAACCAAACAGCGCAGGATACTGCGCATCACCGCGAGCAAAAACAATATCGTAGTATCGGCGACGTGCCATCGACTGAAAAAAAATCGTCCAGAGTACTCGCAGACGCGAGCGTGTCCCATGCGGACGCAAAGGGACAAGCTTGATATTAGGCGGAAGATCATGTCGTCCCAAACGCAATGTCAGGACCGTGATCAATGGAAAATGATGCGACGCCTCCTCAAGCCAGGCGTGAAAAAACCCGTAAAGCGGGTCATCCAAATCAACCGCCTGGACTAAAACCAAGGGCCGAATAAGAGAACAGACATGTGTCGTCATAGATGAGCCACCTTTCCCTCCAAAAGATCTAACACGTAATGAGATGTTTTTCCATCTCCAAACGGATTTATCCAGCTCCGTGGGGTTTTGATCATCCGTTGCATGACCCGAGCTAATGCCTCAGCATCAGGTTCATGATGAAGAACACTGGCACCAACCTGAAGCGTCTCAGGGCGCTCTGTGTTTGGCCGTAATGTAATCGACGGAACACGTAATACACACGCCTCCTCCTGAATCCCCCCAGAATCTGTCAAAACCAGATCCGCCGAACATTGAAGACGTAGCAAATCCAGATAGCCTAGCGGATCGGTCTCGATAAAAGGCGTTTCTAAACGAATACCATGCTGCACAAGAGCACGTTTGGTCCGCGGATGAACCGGAAACACTACAATGAGACCATGTTGACGACTTGCTGTTGCAATCGATTGGATCATAGCACGCAATCGTTCTGGATCGTCCACGTTACTCGGTCGATGCATGGTCAAAAGCGCATAGGGTCGATTCATGATTTTCAACCGTTCAGCAATATCGCTTTTTTCATAGGCGATCTTCGCATAATGCAACGAAGCATCCACGATCGTATTGCCAACCACACGAACGCCAACATGGTCAATCCCCTCTTGCTTTAAACGCGCACGCTGCAACTCTGTCGGACAAAACAGCCAATACGAAAGACGATCCGTAAGCACCCGATTAGATTCTTCCGGCATGGACCAATCGTCACTTCGCAATCCTGCCTCCAAATGCGCAACAGGAATATTCATCTTATAGGCCGTGATGGCACCTGCAAGGACAGAATTCGTATCGCCTTGAACAATCACCGTGGACGGCTTCAACGTTTCAAACACTTCTGACAAACGCTCCATCATGAGGCCAATCTGGCGCGGAGCAAGATGCGACCCGACATGCGCGTGCGCCGCAGGTTCTGGCAGATTCATTTCACGAAAAAAAATACCGTCCAGCTCTGGAGAATAATGTTGGCCCGTGTGCACAATTCCGCACGCCAAACCACGACGCTCAGCTTCAAAAAAAACCGGCGCTATCTTAATAATTTCCGGTCGCGTGCCAAGAACAAATGCTATCATATAAAACCTTTCTTCCTCTGTAGACGCAAAGCGATCATCCGGCGCAAAAGCCGCCAATGACGAACCATTTCTTTACGGTAATTCAGCTTACTTTCACCATGGATACGTTGCGTTAATGGTGCAGGAACTTCTCCAATACGGGCTCCATTGCGAATCAGATAAAAAAGAATCTCCGCATTAATATCAAATCCCGTGGACTGGAGAGGAAGAGTCGCAACGAGGTCGCGCTTATACAAACGGAAAATAGGACTCACGGCCGTCACCCGTGCCCCCATCACCATTCGGTACACCAGGGTCGCCGCGTGCGACACGAACACGCGATACGACGGGATATCCTTTCCGTATCCAGCCAGCTTCGGCGAACCACTCACCACATCCACATCTCCTCTACGAAACCGCTCAAGCATCGGCGCAACAAGCGATGGCGCGAATGTTAAGTCTGAATCCATCGTTATGACAACATCGCCCTTCGCTTCCTGAATTCCTGTACGAATCGCCGCCCCCAAACCACGATTGCGATCGTGTTGTATTAAACGCACAGCTACATGATTCAAGCCACGAGTGACAGACGCCGTTTCATCATGGCTTCCATCATCCACGATAATAATCTCATACGGCTCATGCAATTGATCAAACACCTGTATCACTTCCGCCGAGAACCGCTTAATATTTTCTGCCTCGTTGAACGCGGGAAAAATAAAGGAAATCATAAGTCTTTTTGTCCTCGGAGCCTATGCCAAATCGCTAATATTGTCCACCCAGCATAGATCGCAACCAAATTATCCAAAGGAATGCGATATTTTGTATATCCAGCAAACATGGTATGTAGTGCCGTGTAGACAAGCAGGATAATAAACGGTAACCAGGCATTTCGATCACGCCGACGAAAGAGAAAGAATAACAACCCAAACCACCCGCCAAAAACGACGATCGAAGCAGCCATCGTCACCGCGGTCCGTGCTAACCAAACTTTCAATGGACTTCCAGAGAATGACCAATCCACACCCATCTTAACCGATGGAAACAACGCCGGCTGCCAAAATGTCTTAATCTTGAGCAGCTGCAACTTCAACCCATCTGTCCACCAATTCCGGGTGAACCAAGTCATGGCCTGTTCAGTCCAGTAAGTATTTGCGATTGGTTCACTAAAATTTGGATCAGGCTCCTCACATGTTTGAGCTGGTTCTGTTGGCTCAATATGATGCCATTCCTCATCAAAGAATGAAGCCCGGTAAACCCCATCCCGTTCTAATTCTGCTTTAATTTCCGGACGAATGTGATACTTGATATATAACGGGTTAGTCGATGACACCTCTCCATCATCCATCACCTCCTGCGGATAGCCACGCTTCGTTAACTCGTAAATATTTGGATTGTTTGCTTTGGCCAATCCAAATCCCAAATCCGTCGTCAGCGGAATAAAAGTATGGAAGATCGTCCAATTTCGATAGGTCCATGGCGCAATCAACGCGGCAGACACGAGCCCCATGACTACCGTGGCTTTAAGGGTCCGCTTCCAATCCGGCCACCACATGATGAGCAACCACAACACAAAAAATGGTGTTGCCGGAAGGATCGTACCTTGAATATAGGCAAGTCCCGCGATAGACACACCGGTCGCTACAGCCCACATCCATCGTCTCCCGTCCTTTAAACGCAGAAGACAATAAACAATAAGGAGGAGAAAAAAACTGGAAAGAAACGTGTGATAATACTGAGTATAATGATAAAACGTATACGGATAACATGCCATGAGAAGCCCACCAATCAAGGCCGCCCGCTTTCCGACAAGGCGGTTCCCAACCGCGTAGACCAACCAAAGGATGCCGACCACAACAAGATTCTGAACAATAGCCTGCGCCCAGGTATTTTGAGACGAAAAGATGCTGTAGAGCGCCGTTAAGAAAAAAAGATAACCTGGTGAACGATAAGCAGACGGACACCCTGGAGTAGCGATATTACTATAGCCATACCCGTGAAACCAATTCATCACCATGGCGTAAAAACTTTTCTCTGGGTGCAGTAAACCGTTATGGAAAAGGATGACTGATAACGCACGCGTGAGAATGGCGAACAAAATAAATCCGAAGATCCATAAATCCCAACGCGGACCCACTTCCTGATGCGAAACGTGCGCGAGCAGCTCTTGCCAGCCATGGCGTTGACGCTCCGGTCCCTCCGTCAACGAAAATGACTTGATACGTTCACGCGCTGCCTGTCGCATCTTCTCTCGCGCATCCGCCTGCGTGAGTTGTTTTTCAATCGCATCCGCCAACGCCGGCGCATGATCCGGTTGAACCACCAATCCATCCACACCAGGGCGCATAACCGATCCGACACATCCCACATCTGTCGTGACAATCGGTACGCCTGCAGCCATCGCCTCAATGATCGTTCGTGCCCACCCTTCATAACGAGACGACAACACAAACAGATCTCCCTCATTCCACAATTGGTCAGGCGAAATCCAAGGAGCAATCTCGATACTTCCGATCAAATTTTGTTCTTCAATTTTTTTTCGCAAGGCAGATTCTAGCGGTCCCCGACCCACAATTTTCGCTCGCACACCGATCCCCTTTTTCTTTAATGAAATCAATGCATCCAACAATGTATCCAACCCCTTTTGGGAAACAAACCGACATGGCACGATCAAGGTTGGTGTCGAAGAAAACGTAAGCATCGGTCGCGCGAGCAGCGCAGACACATCCTGTGATACCGGAATGATTTCGATCTTCTTTTCATCAACTCCCAATTTCATCACATGCTGCTTGACGCGTTCACTCACCACACGCACTCGTTCCGCCCGGCGTAAAATAAATCGACCAAGCAACGCCAACACTCTATGAAATGGCCTCTCATTAATCCAGAATCCAGAAAAGAAATCACCGTGTTCCTGGATTTCCAATGGCACATTCGCCAATCGCGAAATGCAGTACCCAATGAATCCAGTGCCAAATGGATCTTGTGCCGTCACGATCGTACCGCTAGGAATGCGACGCGCTTCGCGTACGCCACGAATGATTGCTCGCCAAATGCGCCAGATCGGTCGACCCGCAAACGATAGACGTATCAACGATCCAACCATTGTTCGCTCCTCTTTCTCTGATCGGCACAACACCAACGCTTTGATGATGCCATCACCAGCCAAGTGCGAAATACGTGCAAAAGCCTCCGAAGATTCATTCAATAAATCACGCTCATAGCTTACCATGATCGTTTGGCGCAAAACCACTGCTCGAGTGGAGGCTAAAACACCAAATACCCGATCAACCATCTGTTCATGTGTCCATGCTACGGATGGTTTAAAGCCAGCGGTACGAAAAGAAACGCCCGCCAAGGCTCGAACCCAAGCCTCTTGATTTTGATAAGGCAGGAGCGTGATGAGCAATGGGAAAAGATCGCGCGTTTCTGCATTACCGCCTTTTTCACTCGCGAAACAAGGAATCCCCTGAAGAGCTGCTTCCGTCAAAACATGGGACCATCCTTCATATCCGGAATGCAAAACAAAGGCATCCGACGCCTCATACCACCGTGCAAGCGTTTGGCGATCAAGACGACCTAAAAAACGGACACGATCAGATAAGCCACGTTCAATGGCAAGCGCACGCCAAGCAGCCAATTCCGGTCCATCCCCCACCACAACCAAGAGGTGAGTCGCGGGCAGCATCTTCCACCATGCAATGAATTCTGCAACACCTTTCCAAGGAACCGCACGAACATTGGTTAAAATAACCACCTGTTTTTCAACGCCAAATCGCCGACGTTCTTCTGTATACCCATCGGTTGATGACAACGGGTTGATGGCATTCCAAATAATCTCTATTCGTTCCTCGGGTACACCCCACGCCTTGATGACGTTTGCCAAATAGCGGCTCGGTACGATAACGCGTTGAGCCCGACGACTCGTCCATCGTTCAATACGTTCATACACCCCAACCATGCCAGAATGTCGCCGCAACAAAAACTCATCCAGCAAGGCTCGCTCACCCCGTTGCTGTGCCATCTCCCAAGCATAGTCTCCAGGAATACGCATGATGAGCGGACGTCCTGCGAGCTTTGCGCCAATCGTCGCTGGCAATCCTTCGGACACCGCCCCTTGTACGTACACCACATCAACGTGCCGCGCTAAACGAAACGCGTGCCAAGCGTAACGTAAATAGCGAATCAACGCACCACCGCGGCGAGATACGAATCGCAAACGATCGTTTGAAGATTCATTACCGTACGACAACACAAGCACCTCATGTCCGCGCTTACGCAGTGCCGCCGCAAAATCATGCGTATACGTGGCCGGCCCCCCTGGTTCTGGAGGATAAATCCCCGTCGCAAGAAGAATGTTCATGGTTTTTTGAGAATAAGTGTGGATGACCACATGATGCGACCTAACTGATCCGGCAAGAATCGTGCCTGCATTTTTTCTTCAAACGCATACCACTCTTCTAGCGCCTGATCGGTCGCGCCTTTCATGAATTTTTTGAGCGCCTGGATGTTATGTTTGCGAAAACCTTCAACCATAAATCCTTGCTGCTCCGCTCTTTTGTGAAACGCGGCATCATTTACCCGTTTCATGTACGGCCCCTCGATACC
>CAYPSC010000035.1:0-7579 GCA_964413385.1 uncultured Gammaproteobacteria bacterium
CCTCGATACCAACGCGTGCAAGTATCTGACTCACCGGCACCATCACTCGCTCCTTCCAATCATGCGAACGGAAGTGGCCATCATCGTAATTCAAAAACGCAATTCCTCCCTGTTTTAACGCGTTCCAAACCGTTTTTAAAAACTTCACATGATCAACCACATGTTCCATCGCTGATAACGCGACTACTGTATCAAACGTATTCTCATGAAGCGGTTGCTGTGCATCAGCTACGCGCAATACTACATTCGCCGACTTTCCTTCAAACATCTTTTCTCCAATCTCGATCGCTCGTGCATCCATATCTAATCCCAAAAGATAGGCCTGTTGATGTGTTTGTAAAAAAATCGGCCACACGCTTGCGCTGCCGCAACCTAAATCCAAAATCCTGAGCGGCGTCTGACCAAATCGCCGATCAATCTCCTCTAAAATCCACTGCTTCGCGGCATTGCCTCGAACGTAAATCATACGAGAGACAAAAAAAGCTGATCCATACGCTTGGCGATATTGTTCCATTCGTAAGCCTGAGCCACCAATGCTCGTCCGTTCTGAATCAACCGCTCACGTAATCCAGGCTCCTGCTGAATACGTAACGCCGCTTTTGCGATCGATTCCGGATCATGCGGCTGACAAAACACGCCAGTCTCGCCATCTTTTAAAAAATCTGGAATCCCACCAACCGACGTCCCAATAATCGGCAATCCAGCTGCCATCGCTTCCAAAAAAGAATTGCCCAACCCTTCCGATAGCGACGCGCGCACAAAAATATCAGAGGCCTGCAGCAATGCCGGCAATTCACCATGGCTTTTCTTTCCCAAAAATAGTACGCGCTCCCAAAGGCCGCGTTGCTTGGTCAACGCTTCTAATTTTTCTCGATCCTCTCCCTCCCCGATGATCAGCACGTGGTAGGACGCCGGAAGATATGCCAAGCTCGGAATCAAATCATCAATGCCATTCTTTAACGATAAACGTGAAGCGGTTACCAAAATACAATCCCTCTCCGCATACCCCAACTCTCGACGAAGACGCACACGCTCCTCTTCCCCAATCGGCGTGGAGAATGTCTCAACATTTACTCCATTTGGAATAACGACCGGTTCCCCACGGAACCCCATCCGTTTTCCCCACTGCGCCAAAAATGTGCTGATCGCCTGGATCCTATTGGCACGTTGAAAAATCTTTTTATGCAAAAACGACAGCGCTCCAGCTTGTCGATCATAGCGCTCCAACGGATCGCCTTCCTGAAGGGTGAGCACCATCTTCACTCGTCGATGAAGGAGACAGTAAGTCCACGCCGCAAAGCCACCAAAACTCGCCATGAGCGACCACACGAATGCCGGACGGGGCAGCCATAACGATTTCCACCATCCAAAAAACGGCAACAAAAACTTATCCATCGGTTTTCCAAAACCGCACCGATAAACCATGATGTTCCCTATCTGCTCCCTAGAAGGAAGCCCTGACCGAAGACGCGCGCAAACCAAATCAAAATGCCAATCCGGTAAACGATCAGTAATCTCTTTCACAGCCACCTCTGCCCCACCAACCAAAGGAAAGTATGCCGTCGAAAAAATAAGAACACGTTTATTCATATTCAACCTGTGAATACCACGCATTTTCGCGACATATAAACGTCAAGAACTTACCGGAATTCAATTTTTTTTTCAACCCTTATATCGTTCAAGCCATGTTGCCAAGACAAGTAACATCCACAAACGATTTCCATGATCCTTTCCTCGGTCGTTTTCCTGAAAATAATATCGAACACGTTCTGGACGGCATACGCGATGTAATGCAACCCCTGTTTCCAGACAACGTTCAACAAAAAGGTGACGCAAGTCTTGTCGGAACCATTGTGCAAGCGGTAGCTGGAACCCCTTTTTTGGTCGCGTAAATATTTCCGCTGGGAGGAGGTCGTCAAAGGCCATACGTAATATCTTTTTTGATTCATTTGACGTAAACAGGAATGACAAGGGAAGTTTGGCAGCAAATTGAACCAATTCTTGATCCAAAAAAGGAATGCGCGCTTCAAGAGCATGGGCCATGGTCGCCCGATCCATCTTCACGTTAAGATCATCGATCAAGTAAGATGACAGATCAAAATCTAAAGCACCTTCAACGCGAAACGCCTCATGAAAATGATTGAGAACAAATTTTTCAGCCGATGCGTGTGCTGTCTCTGAAACAAATTCCGGTTGGAGCAAGAGTGATTCTGCACGCGGTGAAAAATAACCTCCTGTAAATAGAGCGGCATAACCATGCGCATAGGAAGTTTTTATTCCCCGGATTGTTTCGGCAAAACGTTTATATCGAGGATCGGTCGTAAAGAGAGATAGAATATCGGCAAACAATAAACCCAAAGGATTCTGCCACCGTGTCGCACGGAGAAAAAATTGATAACGGCGATACCCACCGAATAACTCATCCCCACCGTCGCCAGCCAGAACAACCTTCACATATGGATGCGCCTCTTTAGCAAGAAGCCAAGTGGGAATGCCAGATGAATCCGCATAAGGCGCAGCGTAGGTAGAAACAAACGTATCAACCAAAGCCACAACGTCCTCCGGATGCGCCTCAAACACACGGTGATCCGTTCCCAAAAGCGCGGCAAACGATGCCGCTTCTTTTCGCTCATCAAAGCCAAAATTAGAGAATCCCATGGTAAACGTCTGAATCCGAGAAGAGGACAGTTGGGCGGCGAGCGCCGTCACAATCGACGAATCAACCCCGCCAGACAAGAAAGCGCCAACTGGAACGTCAGCGATCAATCGTAGACGAACCGACTCCTCCATCAAGGCACGCACACGTTCCGCCGCCTCTTGTTCTGTCCCAGAAAATTTTGGTTCGCGTGAAACTTCATCGTAACGGTGGAGGGTCATTGCACCCTTCTCGACCAATCCATAGAATCCAGCCGACAACGAATGAATACCCCGAAAACCCGTCTGCGGTGAAGGAACGTACTGCAAGCCTATGAATGTACGGATCGCCGTCCAATCAATCAAGGGATGCTCCTGACCAAATAAAGCTGGAATCTCCGAAGCAAAAGAAAAGCCATCTCGATTCAATTGATAAAAAAATGGTTTTTTCCCTAAACGATCTCGCGCAAAAAACAAGCGCTCTCGTTCTTCGTCCCACAAGGCAAACGCAAACATTCCGCGTAACTTCTGCAGCATGCGCTCACCGTCACGTTCGTAAAGGTGAAGCAACACTTCCGTATCAGAGGTAGAAACAAAGACTCTCCCCTGTACTTCCAATTCCGCTCGCAACATTTGATAATTATAAATCTCACCATTGAATACAATTCGTACCCTTCCTCTTTGGTCACTCATGGGCTGGAGACCGCGCTCGCTTAGATCAATAATCGCGAGCCGGCGATGAACCAGCCCTATAGAGCGCTGCGACCAAATCCCCTCTCCGTCCGGTCCACGATGCGCCAAAGCTTTTGCCATAAAGCGCAACCGCTCTTCAGAGACAGGTTGACGATGGAATGCCAAGGATCCCGCAATTCCGCACATATTATCTCTAGCCTCTCCGAGACTCTCTATATTTGGATACACTGTTCTTTTTGACTTTTAACATATTGTCAGCCTATCGTAGATGCATGAATCGAGCAAAAAAGCGTATTGTCATAGGTATTACTCTAGCCGAACCCGGCGGCGCCACCTCCTTTGTTTTTGGATTCGCGCGCTGGTTAAAAGAGCAGGGGCACGATGTAACCATTCTTGCTGGCGACGGCGGCTGGCTCTTCCATCGTTGTCACGAGGCGCAAATTCCCATTGTCCAGATTCCTCATCTTGGCCGTCTCATCCGCCCGACCCGTGATCTCAAGGCTTATTTTGAAATACGCAAAGCTCTCAAAGAACTAAAACCAGACGCGGTTCACTTTAATAGCACCAAGATGGGCGTCTTAGGGAGCCTTGCCGCACGGCGTCTCTCCATCCAGCGCATCGTCTATCGCATAGGTGGCTGGGCATTCCTGGAGCCTCTCTTTCCACCGTTCGTTTGGTTTTATGCGCTCGTCGAAATTCTGCGAGCACGTGATAAGGATATCATCGTTTGCGTACACGGTGGTGATGAGGCCATTGCTAAACGCGTTGGCATCCGCCCCACAAAAAAAATCATCACGATCCCAAATGGCGTCGATTTACGATATATTGACCAGAACCTGCATCCACGTGATTACGCCAGACACGCTCTCTCTTTAGACGACACTTCGTTTGTTTTTGGAACCGTCGCCCATTTTTATCCGGCTAAAGATCTCCCCCGCTATATGGAGGCATGCGCCCTTGTTCACAAAGAGCGTCCAAACGCACATTTTGTTCTTGTAGGAGATGGCCGAGAACATAACCGCATTCGTCGGAAGCGTTATGAACTAGGCATTGAGCACGCCGTTCTCATGGCCGGCAGTCACGAGAATGCCGTATCACTCATGCGTGCCTTTGACGCCTTCGTCTTACCATCCGCCAAAGAGGGAATGCCCCGTTCTCTTCTTGAAGCTATGGCGATCGGCCTCCCCTGTGTCACGACTGATGTGGGAGCTAATCGCTGGATGATGGAAGACGCCGGCTGGCTTGTACCCAAACAATCTCCACACGAATTAGCCGATGCTATGCTCTACGTAATTGATCATCCAGAAGAAGCAAAAGAACGTGGCGCTAAGGCACGTAAAATCGTCGAGCAACGCTTTCCCCTTGATCGCAATTACAGTGAAAACGCACGAGCCCTCACCGACCCTGATCCCTAAAAGGAATTAATGATTTTGAGATGATAAAAGCTGGACAAATTCGGCTTTAGCGTTAGGATCGAATTGCGAAGCATACGCGATAATTTTATCGCGCCCTTCAGAGTTTCCCGCCTGATGGTAGCGCAGGGCGAGCTGCAAGTAATCAGCAACAGGAGAAGTTGGGATATTGGACAAGCGATCTACCAGCTTTTGCAATGCATTTTCATCCTTCAATTGGATATACGCTTCGACCAACGGAATAACCGTTCGAATATCTGGGAGAGTATAAGGGTAACGCGCCGTTTGAGAAGCGGCTAATTCTCTTGCCCCATTTGCGCGATCTCCTTTTTCATAGAACAACGTCAACCCATAGGTCCAGTGAGCCTCACCAACAGAAGGATCGAAATCCAAGGCTTGCTTTTGCAAAGCAATCCCTTCATCTAAATGCCCAGTTCGAATATAGAGATTTGCCAAGCCATAATAGAGCTGCTGACGCTTTGGGCTCGTTTGAATAGCCGCACGGTATTCCGCCTCAGCGATCGCTCCCTCCTGTGGTAGATAATTCATCATGGCACTCGCCAATTGCGCATACACAAAATGTGGATGCGTATCCAACGGATGATCTGCGAGCTGTTTCTTCGTCAATGTTTTTGCCAGTGCGTAATAATCCTGCCAATGAGGACGTTGTCTGAGATCTGATTGAAGCGCATAAGTAATAAGATTTTTCGATAAAAGAAATGTCTGTTCATCCAAGTAGGGCGTCCAAATTTTGGAAGCTGTCACAGCCAAATCATAGCCCTGGGGTGAACTAAACAGAGCGTTCGCTCGAATGGAATACATGGAAGCATCAAATGGGAGAATGGAAGTTCGCCATACCAACAAAAGAGCTAATAACTCCAGGACAGCAAATGAAATCCAAGAGGCACCTCGTTTTTTCTCGGGAAACGGCATCTTGTCTGCCTCATCTTTGACTCCTACGAACTCACCGCGTGTGGAAGCGATGACTAATCCATAGAGCAAATAGCTCATAGAGAAGGCGGCAGGATGATCAAACACCACCAGGTTCTGGACGAAATAAGCAATCGGGAGCGCAAAGAGAATGGCAGCAATTGGTAAATCAATCCACCCTTTCCGAAAGGCCCGCCAAACAGAATAAAACAATGTGATAAAAATCGCGGCAAACGTGATAAAGCCCAGTAAACCCGTCATGGACAAAACATCCAACACGGTATTATGTGACCGATCAAACCAGGTTTCATAGGAACCGAATCCTAAAGAAACGGGATTATATTTTTGGTTAAAAAGGAGATGGAACGTATCCAGCCCCCAACCAGTAAGTGGCCGCTCTAAAAATCCCTGCCAAGCAATTTTCCACGCAATCAAGCGCGTATCAACGGTGGTTGAAAAATTCGTAAGACGGGCAAAGGGAGACCCCTTGATAGCATCCGTATTCCGCAAGGCGAATAGAATACCGTAGGCGATCACTAAAACCGCCAAAACACCCAGAGTCCCATAGCGAGCCTTTTTATTTTTACTAAATATAGCAATAAAACCAACGAAGGCGAGGATACCGGCCGCTAAACCAAGTAAATCACCACGAGACTCAGCGACAATAAACGCACCTATATCAAACAACGCAATCACACCGTACCAAGTTCGCACTCTCCAGGACGATGTTTTGAGCGTTAATAAAAGCAAAAAGAATAGATTAAAGATCTGATAAGCCCCCATGTAAATAGGGTTATCGAGCAATCCACCAACACGATCACCCGCCGGAAACAAAAGCAACCGCGGGAATGGCTTCTGTAGGAGAGCTACAATAGCCATGAGAAGGGACAGGGCGACTTCATAGTTAAGAAGAATCCGCCATTGTCGCCACGTTTTGAGTACCCCCACCGCCATGCTAAGCCAAGCAAAAAAATGAAGAAGCGTGAACAAGCCGTTCATACGCTCCTGATTTCCCCACCAAGACCGAAGCGGATCAACAGAAAAAATCACAGACAGGGCCAGAGCCACGAAATACGCTGCAATCGAAACATAAAGCAGATGGAACCGAGGTCGATATTTGGGTTCGATCCATGCCAGAATCAAATAAGCTGGAAATGTGAGACCGATCAAAACCTGGAAATAAATCAGCTTAGAAAAAACGAAGGGAAAGATAACAACTGGAATAAACACGACCGGCATAAGCAGACCGCCGTAGACGCCAATAAGAGCCAGTGCTTTAAGCCAAGAAATCGATTGTTGACGGGTCATAATTGGGGGCAGCGTATCATGAGCCCGATAAAAAACCAAACCCCCACACCTTTGGGATGTGGGGGTTGGTTTTGAATGGCTGATAGCTCAACCACTCATTCATTCAGAATTACCGAGACAGAGTTTGGTTCTGTGTCAGATCCTGAACAAACATATCGTTGGTCCAATCGCGAGATCCGCCAGCGCTGCCCTGAGCATCAGAGCTCGGAGATTCAGACTGATCAGACCAGACAAATGAGCCAATGCCGTTCTGACCGATCACGTTCGTCGGAGCGACGCTCGTGTCAATGTGAGGACCACCCACGTTAATCGCGGTTGTATCCGTCACATAATCGTTCGTCAAGTAGCCGGTCGTTCCGCTCACCGCCGTCGCACTCAACGTGCTGGTCGTGCGGTAGAGGGAAACCGTAATCGAATCACCCGCGACAACAGTGCCGCCAACCGTGGCATGCAACGTGTAGACATTACCTGAACCAGAAATAGTCTCAGCACTCGTGAATTCAACGATGACACGTGCCGTCGTCGAAGCCGACGTACCAGCCGCTGTCGTGAGTGAGCCACTTGTCAAGTCCGTGCCATTTACGCCATTCACAATACGTGTC
>CAYPSC010000036.1:0-7573 GCA_964413385.1 uncultured Gammaproteobacteria bacterium
TACCGAAGTCGCGCAGCGGCGACCCCTCCTGTCGGGCGATGCCGTTGGGTTGCTTCTCGTCCCTGACCAGTTTGACGCGGGTGACGGTGCGTTCCTGGCCCGAAAGAGCATCCTTCACCTTATGTTCTTCGGTCTCGGTGCGGTAGACGCCGTTCGCGACCTGGTCCTCGATGAACTGGATCAGATCGCTGCGACGCTCTGCCGCGCTCTCCTTTGAGCTCATGAGCGGCCCGGACATGTAGACGGCACGTTCGACGACCGGTCGAATGAGCGACTGCTCGATCGCCTCCTGCGAGCCGAACTTCGTGTGCAGGGCGGTGAGGTGGGCTTCGTCGATCGGGAGCTCCCAGCGGAGCGTACCCGAGATCCTGGCATGGCCGCCGTCGTTGAAGCGTACCTTGATCGACTGGTCGGCCTCCTTGCCCTGGTCCTTCGCGGACGAGAACGAGTACTCCTCGGATTTCTTGTAGCGGGTGAGGCGGCCGAACCACTGATTGTTGAGACCGGGCGTCGTCCAGAAGTTGAGCTTGCCGTCCACGGCGTTCTGCTTCACGACGATCTCGCCGGCGCCGACCGTGGTGAACGTCTCGCAACCGACGTAGAGCACGAAGATGAGCGCGAGGGCTCCGGTGACGGCGCCGATGATCTTACGCATGAGACTCCCTTCTCGGTCGTTGTGTGACATGTGTTCCCCTTTTGTTTTTGTTTGGTTGGCTTTCGTGATCAAGGCAGAACAGCGTTACTGGATCGTCTTTTTTTTGTCAGGCTCCTTTCCTTCATCTCCTTCGTCTGCTAGGGCGGCATTGATGGCATGGTCAAATTCCAGATTGGCCCGTCTCTCCAGCTCGGCAGCTTGCGCTTCGCTGGTGTGTGCTTCGAGAAGGCGTCGTGCACGCTCTTCACGTTCGCGAGCGGCACGCAGTCGTCTTTCTTCATATGTACTTCTGCGAAACAGTGGGAAGAGCCGCTTGCCCAGCATGAGGGGCACGACGACTTGCGACCCCATGAAGAGGAGCAAGAGGACCAGGAACACGCGCTCGACTGCAAACATCGCGCACCTCCTTTTGCGGTTTTTTGAGCCGTTTTGTCGATGAACGATCCTCCGATGCGCCGGAAGAATCCAGAAGATAACCAGAAAAGTATAGAAAAGTCAACACCTGCCTATTTGATTCAACTTAATAATATTATTTTGAGCTAAAAAAAGGAAAACCTATAAAAAAACGAAAAACCGCGATTTGTTCGCGGTCTTTCGCCTGGTGGGCGTGCCTGGAGTCGAACCAGGGACCTTTACATTATCAGTGTAACGCTCTAACCATCTGAGCTACACGCCCTGGAGCGGGTAGGGGGAATTGAACCCCCCTCTCCACCTTGGCAAGGTGGCATAATAGCCTCTATACGATACCCGCAGGTTTAACTTGTGCGCTGATCGTCGGATCTTCGTTCTCGGCAGAACCGCTGTTCACTGTTGTTAGTCTTTGGCGAATTCACGGCTCAAACGTCACGATACGCGGCGGTAGGATAACGAAATCCCGTTTGATTTGCAAGTGGCATGGAATGTTTTTTGATCAGTGTCTATAATAAAAGCCGTATGCTTTCACAAGCTGGATATTCAAAAGGTTTAGAAATGCCTCCTAGAAAGAAAAAACCAGAAATAACCGGGAGGAGAGAATCGAATGAAATAAATTGGGATGATTTGGAAACCCAAAAAGGGATTGATTGGTTCCGAAATATGGCGAGGGATATGTATTCGAAGACCAGATCCTTCGCAGAAATTGATGATATTGCTAGCGAGGCTAGAGAGAGGGCACGTAGTCATGAAAATAGGGGTGATATAAGAAATCCAGCAGCCCTTTTTAGGCGCATCATTCATGACATGGGTATCGATCTTTGGCGTCGAGCTAAAAGCAATAGGACGATCAGTGAAAGCGGGTGGAACAGTGAGGATGAAGAGTCTGGCTTATACGCTAGGACGGCTTCAGTGGCAGATGCGAGTCGAGAGGGACAACGGGAAGCTCGAGCAGATGTTCAGCGGTTGATGGCTGCGGCTAATTTACCGGCTCAGCAACGAAGGATGATAGAGTTACACTACTTAGAAGTAAAAACTGTTGCTGAAGTTGCCGAAATTTTAGGGCTGCCAGAAAAAACTGTAAAAAATCAAATGGCCAAGGCTATGAGGGCTTTGCGAGCGATCACTGAGACAGAAGATTAAACAAAAGAACGCCTCCTGGGCGTTCTTTTGTGATCTCTCTTAAGATCCGTTTCTATGCATAGATCCAGTAATAGTCCGGGTTTGAATGAGTAAGTCCTGGAGCAAATCTTCGAGCATAAACAAGTAATCAAGAAGTTCTTGTTTTTGCCGTACATGGACGCCCTCCATAAACATTTCGTCGTACATACTTAAGAAGATAGTTGGTTAAGATTTTCTGTAGCTTGTTTTAGAAGTCCGGCCAGCCGCTTTTCCTCGTGCCGTTTTTTTAGTCGTTTTACTCCATGAGTAATGGCAATAGTCGCGCCCGCGGCTCCGAATGGAGCCCATGGAGGCACGCTGGATGCTGTTGCGCTTGTCTGAGGTTTCTTTTTTTCTTCATGCGAGACCAGTTCAATCTCGCTCGCTTGGCGCGGGAGAATTCGTGGTACATCATAACGCGTGTCTAAAACACCGCGGATGCGAATGGTGTCACCGGCAAGCAATCGTGCAGCTCGAAATTTCACGACGGGTCGTATGACAAGATCGAGCGGAATGCCATCAACTTCCATTTCAACGACTGATGCTTTTACGCTGCGGACCGTTCCAGTTACTGCCACTAAACTCCATGCGTCCTCGGCATCAGGTGCTAGCAAATATGCTTCGTGCGGCACGATATCCTCTTTGTCTGTATTCAAGGTGACTGTGCTCCAGCGGTCTTGGGCATACATGCGCAGTGTAAGTCCTTGGTCGTTTTGGATGAGGGTTCCTGTTACGAGAACCGCGGATCCAAGAGCGGGAGATGGTTGTTGGCTATTGCCTTGGATAAGTAATCCGCGTCCATCGGAATTTTGGATAATAAATTGTTGTTTGGATAAAAGACCGGGTACACTCGCGACTGTTCCTTGAAGAGTAACTCGGGTGCCAGATTCGATATCGGTCAGCATAGTCCAGTTGATTTTGTGTGCGGTAGTTAAAGATGATTTTGGTTTGGTGGTTTTCGTAGAAACGTTAGTGATCGACTTGGATGTTTTCTGTGTTGGATTATTTTTCTTAGCGGCTGGTTCGATCGACGGTGCTAATACAGCGCTCGTCTCAGTTTTTTTGGAAGTTTTTGTGGACGTATTCTGTTGGCTTGTCTTTTCAGCCTTGGCTATAGCTTCATGCACGACCGTAACGCGTTTTGCCTGACTCGTAGTCAACGATCCATCCACTTGTGCGATGGAAGATGAAGAAGCTGAAAGCGTAGGTGGATCCAATCTCCAAGGGTCGTCTGGTGACAGACGCATCCAGAGCTGCTCTTTGCGTGTCTTTGGGAACGCCGTCTTGTCAACGATACTCCCGACTGCATCCCGTAACGTAAGCCGGTCACCGGTGTTGTTGAGACGACGGCCTGGTAAGAAGATGCGGATGGTTGATGAGGTTGGTTGAGTAAACCGTGTGTCTGTCTTTATGGTGAGGATGACGCGGTCCGCATCTGATACAGTCCAGCCTACCAGATCTGATGTTGAACTTACGCCCGAAAGTTCCATCCACTCAGATCCGGTCGAGGGATTAGGCGAGATGGAGAGTAAATACACTTCTAGTTCTTTATTTGGTAAGTCGGGATCAGGCGTAATCGCAGGTGGAGCGATTTCTAATGTCGTCGTCACTTCATCAGAGAATGTTCGATCAGATACGATAAGGCTCACGAGAAATATTCCGGAGGTAGTATAGGTATGGGTTGCTATCGCCTCGGTACTGGTAGCGCCATCGCCAAAATTCCAGAGAAAAAGTAGAGGATCACCGTTCGGGTCGGTTGAGGACGAGGCATCAAATACCGTGTCTGTATTAACAGCTAGTGCTCCGTGGATGCTGAGCTGGGCGACTGGTTGCTGCTGGCCAGGATCGATCGGTCCCGTTGATGTGATATCAGTTTCCGCAGATCCCGTACTCGTCGAAGTTGCCGTTTGATCAGCTTCAGTTGTTGAAGTAGTGGAGAGATCAGAAGTGGATGAGGTTTGCCCTAATGAGATAGGGGTGGATGTGTTCGATGTAGACACGTCACCGTCAGATAGGGAGGTCGAAGTCGAGGTTGGGTCTGGCAGGTTCAAGCCGTCATTCGTGCTGGAGGTTGTTTCCTGGGTTGTTGATGTGGGTGATTCTGTGACTTGAGTTGTAGACGATGTGGTCGGTATTTGAGTCGTGGAAGATGCAGAAGTGGACGCAGCCAAACATTGATCGCAAAGTCCAGGTGTTCCAAGGTCCATGACACCACCATCAAATCCCGCTGAAGAAGTCGCGCTGATCCAAGATGTTTTGATTGCCCCGTCTCCCAGCGGCCAAGAGCGAATCATGGATGTTTTAGGCGTGCCTGATGATCCCGCTGGTGGGAGCTTTCCATCCCCAGCTTGATCAATGAGGACGTTGCTCGCATCTAGTAGCTGGACACCCAGCGCGTCATTCAACAAACTTAGAGTCGTCGTGACGGTTTGTGGCGTCGTGTTTAAGACACTTCTTATATCAGACGCGGAATAGTTTGAAACAAGCCATGTACCATGAGGAGCAATAACATCATTCGGCCCAAAAGAAATACCATTTAAACCACCAGCACCTGTTAATCGATAACCATCAAGCGGGAGCGGATCATCACCTAAATTCCACAACTCAATCCATTCATCGGCCGTAGATAAGGAAGAGCCAGCCCAATTCACTTCGCCGATGAGAAGAGAGGGGGCTGCATGAACCGAGGAAACGGGAACGGCGATCACGAGCAAACCTAAACACAGGATGCGAGCAAGTGCTCGTCCGAGCTGTTTCATAGTTTGTGGCGAAAGGATTAAAGAATTAAATCGCTCACATATTCATCATGGCACTGGATGAAAAAAGCCTGGGGATATATGCATTAAATTACTGTTAACATGCAGGGGCGTTGGGGCTTGACATGGGGTCAAAATCGCGGCGGTGGTAGTCTAAAAATTGATGGGCAAAAACTGTGGATAAAATTTTATAAAGCACAAAAATAGGGATCTTGTTTGTGTTCTATTTTTGTTCTATATTGTCACTATATGCCTCTTTCGCTGTCTCCAAAACAAAAACAGGTTTTAGATTTCATTGTCACATTTATTCAAGAACGTGGCTACTCGCCCTCGTATCGCGAGATAGCGACCGGTCTTGATCTTGCTTCTCCCTCGACCGTGCACGCCCATATTCAGGCGTTACGTATGCGTGGATACGTGCGTGGCAGTGATTCAGACAATCGTGAGCTTGAACCGACGGATAAAGCGGTGAAATGGGGAAAAAGTGTTTTGTTGCCCTTAAAGGGTCTTATTACAGCCGGGCAACCCATCGAGGCGATCGAAGAGCGCGAAATGATGGCGGTTCCTGTTGATCTCGTTCCCGATTCTTCTAACTCTTATGTTTTGCGCGTGAAAGGCGAATCCATGATTGAAGAAGGGATCTTTGACGGTGACTATGTCATCGTCGAACACAACCCATCGCCCAAAAATGGTGACGTCGTTGTGGCATTGCTCGATAATCAATACGCAACACTTAAAAAGTTTTATCGCGAAAAAGATCGCATTCGCCTTCAACCTGCTAATAAAACCATGAAACCTATCTATTGTTATGATCCCTTGATTCAAGGCGTGGTTAAAGCTGTGATCAGAAGCTTCAGAAATTAAGAACAAATTTATGAAGGCGTATATCTCAGGCGCTTTGAGCGCGGTAAAAGATCTAGAACAAGCGCGATTGCTCTATGAAGATCTCGGACGGGTTTGTGAGCGCCATGGTTACGAAACATACGTTCCGCATCTTCACGGTGATCCTGTAAAAAATGCGAATCTTACCCCTCAAGAAATTTTTCATATGGATTGGGATCAGGTCGCCTCAGTGGATCTTATCGTGGTTGATATAACGCGCCCTTCAACCGGAGTGGGAGCCGAACTCGGTATGATTCTGGCTGGAGGAACTTCTAATATCGTCGCCTTGTGTAAAAAAGACATAAAACCCTCACGCTTTATCGTAGGTATGCTGGAGCATTTTGAATTCCCTCTCTACTATTACGAAACCGAACTTCAGGCAGCAGAAATGTTGAATGATCATTTAATGGCGGCGATAGTGGCGTGATCAACAACTGTAAATAGTCCTTGTTCCACACGTTCATTTAACCCAAGTCCATGCAAAAGGGTATCGAGGTTGCGCGAGTGTCCGATCAAGAGATAGTATCCATGTTCAAGATCAAGTTCTCGAAGGAGTTCAAGTTGGCGTTCGAGAACGGTTTGATAAGTCTCTCCACCGAAATTTGAAAAATCATAAGGAAAGACGCCCTTTGGATATCTCCCGCGTCTATTAAATTCCTCAAACAAAGTTCCATCGAGGCTGCCAAAACCGCATTCTCGCATTCGCGTGAACCGGGATCTGTAGATTTTGTCCGATGATTTCAGCTGTCTGGATTGCCCGTCTAAGATCAGAAGTAAAGATGTCGGTTCGGATGAGATCGAAGTGATCTCGCCAATTCTTGAGCTTGTTCTTGGCCAGTCGCATTCAATGTAATATCGGTCCACCCCTGAACTGAGCGCTTTGCATTCCAATCTGTCTGACAGTGTCGGGCGAGAATAATCATGGGCCGATTCTAGCGACCGCCGAGTGACTCGTAAAGGATTGCTGAAAGTTCTTTAGTGGCATTTGACATCTGTAGGGTCGGAGCCAGAAAATGGAAACAGCAGCAAGTCTGTATGGATGGCACTATTCGCAAAGATATTCACCCCGGCATGACAGTGGTGATTGTGGAGAAGCGGGACCAAGGTACGGGTAGATCCACACGCGGCATCGTGAAAGATATCCTGACCAGTGCCCCGGTGCATCCGCGTGGAATCAAGGTGAGATTAACGACGGGCCAAGTCGGTCGAGTCCAATATATCGATTTGGAGGAATAGCTTACTGGCCTGCAGGTCAATCTGTTGAGCCTGGCTTTTACTTTTATATGAGAGGGGGTTCTTCGCTTTGATGGTAGTTCGGCGCTCTCTTGACACCTTTTTTTGATTCCTTTAAACTGCGGGCACATTCAAAACAAGATGGTAGAGAATAGACAAAAACTACCGATCTGGTTTTGCAGAAATTTTGACAACAGAAGAGTGACCGTAAAGCATAAAATCTTGTCTGATTGTTGATCTCGGATTTCCGCCAGGAAGTCCGAGGTTCTTATTGAGAGTTTGATCCTGGCTCAGGATGAATGCTGGCGGCGTGTCTAAGGCATGCAAGTCGAACGAGTCATTTTCCGTAGCAATACGGGAGATGGCTAGTGGCAAACGGGTGCGTAACACATTGGTAACCTGCCTCGAAGTCGGGCACAACCAGCCGAAAGGTTGGCTAATTCCACGATGGACATGAGGGGACGAAAGTCATTCT
>CAYPSC010000037.1:0-7496 GCA_964413385.1 uncultured Gammaproteobacteria bacterium
ACGCTACGCACACCGCTGTGCCAACCACGTGTCCAGGAAATGCAATTGCTCCTTTCAGGGTCTCCGTAGCATCCCCCACCTTCACTGCCAAAGATGCAGAAATGAACCGTGGCAATAGGCGATTATAGTCAATAAAATATTGGTTTTCATCTGGCCAGACCGTTGCTTCGAAATAGCCCACGAGATAGTCATGAGAAAATTCTGCCTGAAGTTGGTTTATCAAAGTCTCTTGCTTTGATGGATTCTCTACCTTTAAACGATCGATCATCTGCCCCACCCATTTCATCGCCTCTTCGTTCAGGGCGCTCCATTCCCAATGAGAAAAATCAAATTGAAAGCGGTAAACCTGATTCAGCGTCTCTCCTTGCGTTAATTGATTATGCAATCCTTGGACAACTTCGCCAAAGATACCGCCTTGATCGACCACGAATGTTGCCGACCACAACAAGGAATCCGAATGTGGCGCCACGTATACGTCATAATCATCAGGATTAATTTCTTGTTTCAAAAACCAATTCTGATAAACATCTGCCAGAGCTAAGCCTCGATTTCGTAATTTTGGTAATTCAGGTTTTGTCGGCACCAAACGCAAGGCGCACAATCGCTGACCCTGCTCTTGTAAAAAAGTCTGAAAGGATGGCGCCCGCTCCATGAGTTCACGTGCCGTAAAACGTTCAGACCTTTCATAAGGCAAGCCCAGTTCCTGATACAGAACTTCCAACCGTTCCATTTTCCGATTGTCTTCCTCGCGCACCCGCGGAGCCCATTCCGGATTGACCTCAGCGAACCACTCTGTCATCGAAGGTTGAAAATGATTTACGACTTCTTTTGCCATAAGATGCTTATTATTTTAATATTCTCACCCATCCCGCATCCGCGTTTACCTCGACCAGATCACAGTCTTTCAAAATTTGCGTTGCCCTTTTCGTTCCGATGATCGTTGGAATTTGATATTCTCGCGCCACGGTCGCTGCGTGACTTAATGTTCCGCCCTGGTCCGTGATAATCGCCGCCGCTTCGCGAATCACTGTCACCTGAGAGGGTAACATATGCGTCAAAACCGCGATCTTCCCTTTAAAATCCCCGCCCTCTTCCCAATGCTTGATTGGTCCGGAAACACGACCAAGAAAAGCAGCAACGCCTCTCAATTCATCCACGGCGCTCGATGTGCAAGCCTTTGTCTCAAAATAATCAATCGCTGTTTGAACAACGGGCAAGACTCGCTCGCACATCACCACCGTCTCTTGGTCACCGAGCTGCTCAGCTTGCGCTTGTGTTTGTTCGACAAATTTTTTCCGGCGGATAAATTTTGCTTGATCAAACACGTCCAAACCCTGCGGATGCTCTTTTTGATAAAACGAGATGATCAACTCCCGATGATAAACGCCAGCCCAAGGTTTTAGCACACGCACATGAGCCTCGGGATGATACGCACTGTGATCAAACCGATCTTCTGCACAAATCCCCACGTGAGGCAACGGATGAAAATCCGGCATCATCTTATGCGTCGCGATAAATTGGCGAAGTTGCTCTTCCTCTTTTGTTTGCTTGTCCGGGAAAAGAGACACCTGCTCCTCTTCTCGATTCCACGGCCATCGATCGCGGCACACCAAAATATCGATCTGTCCTTCACGAAAATCAATCGGAAAACCAGTAAGGACCATGGCAGCTTCCCCCGTCACATACCAATCATCCGGCGGGATTCCCCATCTTTCTAACATCACCCGCAAATCGCGGAGCATCTGAATGTCGATCATAAATTATCAATTATTAACGTCGTAATGGGTCTTGATTGTACAATATAAAACTTTCCGTTTTCCCGTACCCACTCTACATCCACTGGAAAACCATAGTGACTTTCTATCTGTAAAGTCAATCCGGAAAGCTCTTGAATTTCCTGGTCTGACAATTTCTGTCGTGAACCTTCTGAGCCAGAATCTACCCATGCATTCGCTTGACCGACCCGTCTGACTACCTGCTCTTGTTCACTAACCTGCTTTTCTAAGATGTGCCGTGACGATTTTTGTACCACATAACTATCCGGAGTGACCTGTCCCGACACGAGCGCCTCCCCTAATCCCAAACACGCCTCGATAATCAACTGGTCAGGATTCTGCGTTACCGGATGGACAGAGAAAGCCACGCCAGAAACTTCGCTCGCCACCATCTTTTGAACCACGACTGCTACAGAAATATCTTGTGCCTCTAACCGTTTCTCAAAGCGATAGATCATGGCACGAGACGTAAACAACGAAGCCCAGCATCTCTTCACATTTGATAGCAGCGTTGCTTGTTTTGTATTTAAATAACTTTCCAATTGTCCTGCCCAAGCTGCGGCTGAACCATCTTCGGCAGTCGCACTCGAACGGACTGCAACCCACTCAGCGCCTAGAGATTGAGAAGCTTGCGCTATTTCGTATTGAATATCAACCGGCATCTCAGCCATCTCAATCAGGGTCTGAATTTCTTTTGACGCTTTTTCAACAGTGCTTACTTTTTGATGATCCACATCTTTCAAGATGGGCCTGATCTGGTCTTTCAAAGAAGACTCGTCCAAAAATTGATCAAATGCCAAAGAGAGCACCACAAACCCCGGCGGCACAGGAATACCCGCTTGCGTCATTTCTCCCAAAGACGCACCCTTTCCTCCTGCCTGTTGAACATCCGCTTTCCCCAATTCCTCAAACCGTTTAGTCCATGCCATACAAATTACCCTCAAGCGTAGACCAAAAACCATTCAAAAGGAATACAACGCAATAAAAAGACCCTACCGGCCTCGAGGTTGAATCGAAGCAGATAGGGTCAAGACCAACAAATGAGAAGAGCGGCTAGCTACTTGACAACGAACAGGGCGCGTGTGCCGGCATTCCACGCATCGAAATAGTTACCGACATCGAGGAACCGCCTGGCGCCAACCTGCCGCACGTGCGTGACCTGGGGATTCCCCTCCTCACTCGGCGCACCAGAGCCGAGGGCGACGAAATCCGCCAGATACAGGCGCGCCGTGGCGACCGCGACGGCTTCTTCTCGGGTCGCGGGTCGATAACCCTTAGGGGCCACCTGGCTACGCTGCTCGAGCCCCCACCGAATCATTTCCTTGCTCCCCCATTCGCATCCAGGATCGTGGAGGTAGCAGACCTTCTCGCCCGGCATGCGATCCATGTCCTCACAGGAGGAGTGGTGCCACTGATGCCCCTGAAAGAGGGCGCTCGAAACGTTCCCCATGCCCCACCGCTCCTCAAGAAGATGTTGAGGCGGCAGGGAGTCGTATGAAGGAACATAGACGCGGTAGTGATCCTGCGGGAGGCAGGTGAGCTCGCGCCGTTCGCGGAGATAGTCCGCGTGGGCGCAACCGATCATCTCGGCGAGCGTCCACCTTCCTGCTTCGGTACCCAACCTCTCGAAGATTCCGAAAGGCATCCCCGCCCGCACTGCACATTTATGGCTGGCAGCCGCCATGTTGCCCAGCCATCGGAACACCGCCGCGACATCTTCGAAGCTCGTGGTATCCTTCATTTGCTCACCCCGCTCTCTTTGGTTCGCCCTTGATCCTGCACAATTGCGGGATCCAGAGCTTACCGTGAATGATTTCAGCCGAATTCTGAATGAAATAAGATAATACAAAAATGGGCTTTTGTCAAGGCAGAACGGAAAAAATTGTCTAAAATAAGGCAATTTATCAAGAATTCAATCCCTTTAAAACCCTCTTCATAAGTTCTGCGCCATCATCTGTTGGTAAAAATGCATGAGCGCGCTCTCCCATTCGTTTCCGCGCCTCGGCATCCTTTACTAGCAAAGTCGCATTCGTTAATAGCTCTTCTTCAAATTTCGGCGCTGTTTGATCAACAACAACACACGCACCTTGTTCTTCAAACGCATGCACATTTGCCTCCTGGTGCGAGTGAGGAATCGGCACCACAATGGCCGCCTTGGAAAGATATGAAATTTCAGAAAGCGTTCCCATACCGCCGCGACAGATCACCACGTCTGCCGCCGCATACGCAAACACTATATCTTTTGTGATCAAATCAAAAGAAACATAGCCCTTCACTTTCTTTTTGGTCAAACCGCCTTCTTTTCCAACGCCGGTCACGTGAATCAACTGCAAGGTTTGCATCCATTGGTGGAGCCCGCGCTCGATCACTTGGTTCAACGCCTGTGCACCCGTCCCACCGCCAAACAAAAAGACAACCGGTTTTTTGGGATCCAACCCAAAATGTTTTACAGCCACTTCTCGCGAAGGAATACGTTGACAAGCGAGTGCGACCGGTGTTGGAATACGGATATCCGTAACTTCGTACCCAAACGGCCCTTTTTCGTATTCAAACGAAGTCGTCACAGACCTGCAAAAGTGCGCTATTTTTTTGTTGGCTAAACCTGGGATCAGATCTAACTGATGCGTAAAGCAAGGAATTTTACGTTTTGCCGCTGCATACACCACAGGAACAGCGGTGAAACCTCCAGCCGTCACGATCGCCGCTGGTTTGAGTTTGGTGATGAAACGAACCGCTTCGCGACGCGCCCTTGCCCACGCAAAAGGAAACGTCAGCCATCGCACAGATAGGTAGCGCGGCCACTTAACCACTGGAAGAGAAAAAAACGATACACCCTCCTCTTCAAGCAATGTTTTTTCTGGTCCATTTGGTGTTCCAATCCACGCAAACGTCGCACGTGGCTCCATCTTTTTCAGCGCACGCAAAACTGCCAGCAACGGCATCACTGGCCCAAGCGTTCCTCCCCCAGCAAAAACAATTTTCATACACGCAGCATCCTACCTCGCCAACCTCGCTCTTTGTATTCTCCGCGGGATTCCTGCCACCAGCCCCATGGCTCCAAGCAGCACCGTCATGGCCGAGCCTCCGTGAGAAATAAAGGGCAACGTCACACCCGTGATGGGCATCAAACCAATCATGGACGCTACATTCATCAATGTTTGGATGCTGATCCAAGCTCCAACACCTGCGGCCAAGAAAGAACCAAAGCGATCTGGACATTCTTTTGCAATTTTAAAGCATCGCCATACCAACAGTCCAAACACGACTACCAAAATCAACATGACGATGAATCCCATTTCCTCGGCGATAATCGCGGAAATAGAATCAGCTTCAACTTCTGGCAAGTATAAAAATTTCTGACGCGAATGACCGTATCCCAACCCCCAAAAGCCACCGGATCCAACCGCTAAAATGGCCTGATTAATGTGATAACCAATTCCCTGCGGATCCAGCTCTGGATGTAAAAAAGTCATAAAACGTGCAGCGCGGTAAGGAGAAATCTTGATCAACAATCCAACCAACCCAGCCCCTAAAGCACCCAACCCAAGAAACCAAGTCGTTGGCGCGCCAGAAATATAATACACGAGCAACGACATCCCGACGACGACAGTCATTGATCCAGTATCAGGTTGAAAAACGAGCAGCAACATCACTGCTCCGAGCGCACATAGAAATGGCAACAACCCTGTTTTGGCATCATGGACGTTTCCTTCGCTTTGCCGGCGATCAAGCCAAGCGGCCAGATAAAACAGGAAGGAAAGTTTGACCAATTCCGAAGGTTGAAAGCTAAATGGACCCAGTTTCACCCAACTCCGTGACCCACCGATCGCATATCCAATACCCGGTAAGTAAACCATGACCAAAAGGATCAACGTCACAACAAGAGCGAGAAAGGCAAACGGTCTCCAAGCTCGAAAATCGATCAGTGAAAACAATAAAAAAAGAATCAACCCAGGAATAATTCCTGCAACCAGCTGGTGCTTCACATAATACAAACTATCTCCCGTGCGCTGCACGGCAATAGGTCCAGTTGCAGATAACAACATGACGATACCGAACACCAAAAGCGCAAGCGTCACACCGACGACAACCGGATCAAGAGATTGAAGACGATAGACGAGCGACATATTTTACTCCATTACCCCTCTGCCTCTGTCATCCCAGCACCAAATATGAAAGCCTATAGGACTTACGCATTTGGATGCTATGCGAGGAAAAACCGAGGAGTGAATAAGGCGTATTGTAACATACGCCGTTGAGCACCGAAGGTTTTGACAAAGCCGAGCGCCAAACGCGTAAGTCCTGTCTTGGTTAAATCTTATCCATGAGAGCCAATACCACCCCGATACCCGCTAGCACGAACGAGACCATCCAAAATCGCATTACAATACGCGGTTCGCTCCATCCCATCGCCTCCAAATGATGGTGAAGCGGAGAACTACGAAAAATCTTCTTGCCCGCACGTAATTTTTTACTAGCCATTTGCAACAACACAGAAGCACTCTCAACAACAAACGGCAAACCAATAACCAATAGCAATAATGGCTGATTTGTCATGAGCGCCACAACGGCCAGAACTGTACCGAGTGACATCGCTCCCGTGTCTCCCATAAAAACAGCTGCCGGGTTGATATTGAACCACAAAAAACCGAACAGACCACCAATCAAGGCCGCGCACAAGGTCGCAAGATCTGTACGACCCTGTGCCCAAGCGATTGCCGCATAAGCAGCCAAACTTGCGAGAAGCGTTCCTCCAGCCAATCCGTCCAATCCATCCGTTTCGTTGACGGAAAATGAGGTCGCAACAATGATGAATAAAAAAAATAGGATATACCAAGGACCGATGTTAAAGGTACCCAAGAACGGTACGTGGAGTTGGTCCCAACCTAACTTTGTATAAAACCACCAAGCCCCTATCAAAGCGACAAGCACATAAGATAAAAGACGATGGCGCTTTCTTAAGCCGCCACCACGCGCACCCAAACGACGTACATTCAGATAGTCATCCAACAAGCCAATGAGCGCTGCTGCGACCATGAGTCCAAGCGGCAGCCACGTCTGTCCACGAGACAAAAAAGAAAGTTGGCACCAGGTTCCACCAAACAAGCCGCACGCACCCCAAAGAAGAAATGCTGTGAATAAAACCGTTGTCCAAATGATGATGCCGCCCATCGTTGGCGTCCCTGCCTTGGCTTTATGCAGCGCGTTCATGATTGGTGCTGATGCCGCATCCCGAATCGACTTACCCATTTTTAAACGCTTGAGCAACCGGATCAGCGCTGGCATGAGGCTCACTGCCAGTAAAAATACGAACGCCATGATGCCGAGCGGTCTGGCGACAAACGAAGGATCATTCATCATACATTCATGCGAACTAAATAATAGAGCCCCATCGCGCATGGCAGCGTGGAAAGGAATGCAAGGAAAATAAGGCTCGAGGCAAAATGCGGATCATGTTTGTAAAAACCGTACGCCAAAACAAAGTCAATGAGTACAATCCCTAACCAGATTGCTGGAAACAAAAACACCCAATAAAACGGACGCACATCATCAATGCCAAGATACACATTGTAATGCACGACGATGGTTCCCGCCTCTCGACGAAGAGGAAAGATACTCCAAAGAAAGAGACTGGAACCGACCACAATGATACCGAGAGTAAGAAGAGTCGTCCATCGTAGGAGCGGACGCTGCCATGTGCGTCGAGCAGAAAGAAACCAC
>CAYPSC010000038.1:0-7321 GCA_964413385.1 uncultured Gammaproteobacteria bacterium
CGTCTACACATCAGATATAAGAAAAGGATTTGGACAAGACCCCGAAACTAGCAAATACCAACGACGCGCCTCGTGGTTGAGGCGCATCGTAAACAGATGACAGAGAGTCAGAGTCTTTTGAAGATTCATAATACAAGAGTATAGATGACGTTCATGGCTGTCAATGAATCCTTCATTTTAATAAAGAATATATTTGAATATTCAAGGGCCCGCTCTCTGTCCTTGTTATTTGTTCAAGCATGGTGAAGGTGTGCCGTAAGCAGATGGCGACGATCGAGGTCATGAATGGTATCTCTTTTGTGATGGAATACCTTCCTTTAGACCTCGCAAATATTATCATGACTAACGTTTATCTGTTTCCGTCGCGCTCCATAATGTCGAAAACATCGTTCGCAAGTTATGTGCCAGAGTTTTATCCCGCATCTCAACAAGGTAGTGCGGTGATTGGCGAACGTTAGTAGTCACAACATATTCGCCAATGATCCAGAAACTGCCGGTAAATTCGTGATTGCCTCTCCAGAAACGAACCTCGCGTTCGTTTGGCATCTGTTTTTGTAGTTCGTGCTCGATAGATTTGTCATTGCTGAAAACCTTCACATGGATTCCTTTTGGTGCAACCTTCCAATACCATGTGATCCATTCGATTCCGTATCGTGCGATGAAATTACTATCATTAAAACCCCACCATGTCTTGTCGGTAGCGAGAAGACTCCGGTTCCATTCATCGTTACGCTGTTTGAGATACTGAGCAATGCGCGGCTCAGGAATGAAGGAAATCGCAGGTGCGATATAGCCTGATATGGTCGGAATGGTGCGGATGTTTTCGATGGCTTTACCGACCAACTCTTTTTTTTCCTTCAATTTTGCTTCTTCCTGAGTAGTCATGACGAGCAATGCTTCCGGAGGAGCGGCGATCAGGTTTTTGACCGGAGAAGAGAAGTCCTCTTGAAGAATACCTTTGATCAGAAGCTCTCGTGCAGCGCTATAGGTCGTCGTTCGGTTTAATCCTGTCTTTTGTGACAGGTCTGTATAACTCAGACGTCCATATTGGAGAACGGTTTCATAAAGGATGGATTCTTTTTTCGAAAATCCAATCTTGGAAAGAAGATCTGAAAGCATGTGCTTAGTATAGCATTTTGTCTAATAAGAGTCAACAATTTCTATAAATTGGCTAATAATAAATAAAAAATAGTAATATTAATATTGACAAAATGTGTACTTTGATGCACCATGGCACATCCGGAATCGGAAAATGATTTCGGAGTTAGCGCGAACCTTACACAGGAGAATGGCGATGGAAGACGGACGATTCGCAGGGGTGCTCGGTGGAGAAGAATACTCTTTGCTCAGACTGGCACTCACGTACTACGACGAGTTGGAGGGGTGCGTCCAAACGGCTGTTCGGGAGTTTGTGCTGGGTCAATCCGCTGCAGAATTCTTGGCGATCGAAGGTGGCTGCGGATCGGGCATTACAACCCACCAGATCCTTGTTGCCGATGCACGAATTCGCATCGTGGCCATCGACAATGAGCCAAAGATGCTCGAGGCGGCTCGAGTCGCGCTCGCACAATGGACAGATCGTGTTAAGTTCCGAAATGGAGATCTTCTCGATACGCTCCGCGAAATGCCGTCGGCGCATGCAGATATTTTTGCTTCGGGGTTCTGTATCCACAACCTTTCTCCCGCATACCGCGCCGAACTCTTTCCCGAAGTCGGTCGTGTTCTCCGCCGTGGTGGACTGTTCGTGAATGTGGACAAGGTGGCACGAGACGATCCATCGGCGCAAGCCGCGGATTATCGAACGACGATTGCGCGGTATGACGCCCTCGATACCATTGGCCGTTCTGATGTGAAGGCTGCATGGATCCTTCACTACGAAGAAGACGAGAAAGTCCGTTTCACGGAAGGTGAACAACGCGACCTGCTCGCCGCATCGGGGTTCGCTGACGTGCGTCTTACAAAGCGGTTTTGGATGGATTGTGCCATCGTGGCTACCAAGTCATGAGCGCAGGGTTTGGGACGCGCGTCGAACGCACATGATTCTGGTTCTTTGATCGTGTGCTAGACCTACAAAAGGGCCACATTCCAAAAGTTGTGGCCTTTTTTCATTAACGCTCTTAAAGCTGTATATTATAGACGCAACTATGCCTAAAGAGACGACCGGGCGTTTTGAAGGCGAACCAACCATTGTTTTTCAACCACCAGCAAGTGAATCGCTTCTTCATCCCACACGTGCTGATGCTTGGCTCAAGGTGATTCGCGATGATCCAGAGTTCAAGGCGCAGGTTAGAGAACGACAAACTGTGTGCAAACGGCTAGACGAGGTCATGGCAAGTCTTCCCTCGCCCGATATGGACCTTGAAACGGCTGTAACTGAGCACATCCTCACAGAACAACAGGTCGCCAATCTCTACGCATCGCTCACGTCCCTCCTGAGAAACCCCGAGTATCAGCGTTTGGTTTTCTATTTACCATTTGGTTCTCTGCCGCATAAGAAATGGCATCCATTATCGCCCGATCTCGGACGGGCATGCACGCAATTTTCCGCCATGTACCTCGCGAGGTGGCACGCACTATTGGCCGTACATGATGTCCGCGCGAACTTTGTAGATGGCGATGTCTTGGAGGTGGAATCGCGCCAAGGGGATCTGCCCCGCGTGGTCAAAGCGGCACATCTTATTCCTATCTTGGTTGAAAAGGGACTGTTGAGCCTCGATGATGTAAATGAATTGCACCGGAACGCCGATAATGAACCTCTAAGACAAAGCGTCGAAGAAACTCTGCCCGTTCTAGCTGATTTGGGTTTTCTTCCGCCGCAACCAGAAACCAAGCACTATCCCGCCGAGGCACAGACTACACACATCACAAAAAAACGAGCAGTATGGTTAGCGCAAGAACAAGAACGTAAATCTCAAGAAGCTTTGAGCGATCAATTGGCTCAATTGGTACTAGCTGGTTCATTCGATGTAGCCATCCTCACGGCTTCGAATATGTTGTATCAACGGGCTGCAATCGATGCTATCCGCAAAGCCATGGAACAGCCGGCTGAGCGATCGGGCGTGCATACGCTTTTACGCGCCTATCAAGGAATGCTCATGGACCTCTGGAAAACGCAGCCAGCCCTTCACGCCCCACTTTCCAAATTATTTTATCACGCACACGCTTTGGACCTACTCACAGATCAGCAATTACATCGTCTTGGATTACCGTTACCAAACTTGGCCGGACCTTTCTCTAAAAACCTGGCTGAGATGAAAGCTCCGCTTACGACCCTTAAGCGAGCCATTGTCGAGATAAAGCGAGATCCGATACTCGCACGGCACGTGTACCCAATGGTGCTTGTTTTTGGTTCGTGAGTAAAAGGATATGGATCGAGAGATGCAGACATCGATGTGGCGGTTTTGATGAAGCCGGATACGGAGCTTAAACAAAAAGATACGATTCGAAATGCTCTTCGCCAGGCATTTGTATTAAGTAATATTGATGGACCGATCATGGAGTTTTGGTTGCAGTCCCATGGGCAAGCACTTCGCATCCAGGACAAGACTGAGCAAGATCCTGTGATGGCGGATCGTTCTTGGGTACATGTTTTGTTTAACGCGGTATGGGCAGGGGATGATGAAGTTGCTCAAGCTATTCGACGCCAGCTTCTTCTGTCCTATTTTATGGAGAATAACGACCAGTTATTTGGGCGAAACCTGCGTCCACTCTGCTTGGAACAACTCGAACGAGATACATTACAATATCGGTTGATGCATAAGGGATATGAGAGATTTTTTCCGACGAGAGGACTCAGTACGCCACACGCCCATCTGATTGATGGACAAAGCGCATTTTGGGATGCGGGATATCGTCAAACAGCCACGCGTTTATTTTTGCATCATGTATTTTTGCCGCACATCCATAAGAAATAAAAAAGACCCGAGTCATTGCTGATTCGGGTCGATCGACATCGATAGAGGGAAAGGTGCGATTAACTACTTACAGACCTTCTCCCGCTCGGTAGGTCCAAACGAGACCATCCTCACGGGAATGCCAAGGCCCTGATGCAGGGTATTGGCACACAACGCGTACAGCCCGTCGCGTGGTGCGTCTACGGGAAGTGGGTGAGAGGTGATCTTTGGAAGGCAGCGTGTGAGCTGCTCGCCCAATCGTTCCTGGAATGCGAGCTGGTCAGCGTCTTCTCCGTGTCGGACCTGCAGTTCGCCTGAGGGCGTAAAGCAGGCCGGATCGGTGGCGTTGCTATAGGCATGACACAGGTGCCACACCCCGTTCGCCTGGATTTGGTCGAACCAGGTGACGGCGAGGCCATCGAAGGCGCTCGGACCGCCGCACACAGCGATCGCGTAGCGCAGGAGTACGAGATCTAGTGGACCGACGCGTACCTTGCCCTGCCAGCGGTTTTCGTCCTTGCGGCTCCCGGGAAGGAGCGAATCATTCATCGCCGGGTCAGCCGTGGGCATTGGACCAGCGCCATGCCTGATTTGGTAGGCGCGCGTGACACCCAGGCTCACGATTTTCCCGTCGAAGCCGGCGTCCGAGAGCATGGCGCGGGTGAACCGCGGCAATGTTCGAAGCGCGCTGGTGTGCGGATGGAATCCATGGAAGTGATCTGTGAGGACGCCATGTGAACTCTCCACGACCGCCACGCCTTCCCGCGCGAGGACGCTTTGTGCAAGGAAGTCATGACCAACGATATTCGCTTGGCACGCAACCTGCCGGAACCGCTCAACAACGTAGCTGAGGAAACCGTCGTCGTTGAGACGATCGACCTCGAATTCTACGGCCGATTGGTCCGTGGACAGGAACGGTTGTGCGATGATCGGTGCGAGATCCTTGCGGACCTGCTCGCGTACGGCTGCAACCCGATCACGAAGGTCGGACTGCGTAAGATCATGGGCGCGGATGATGAGACCCGGAACTCGTTCAGAATCCCGGACTGCCTCTCCGACACCCGTGCCGATCGTGCCGCGCGGACGTTCGCCCCGTGCCATTTCCTTGAGGCGCGAGGCGATCCCGTGGTAGGGCGTCGCACAGAGCGCCGTCTCGTCGATGGTGAGCAACTGGAACGGGTTATGAATGCCTTGCCCATAGCGTAGTGCACCTGCTTCGGTGAGCAACGCGCCTGGTATGACGACGAAGCGTGCGGAAAGATGCGTCCTTGTGCCTTCAAAGGTGCCGCACCCCCACTGGCTGAACGCGAAGCGCTCGCCAGCGGAGGTGCGGACACCGTGGCTTCCTTGTGCGCCACCGACCTTGATGATCGTGTGCGCATTCCTCATCGACGCGATCCTATGGACCACGCCACCTTTGCCACCGTCTCCAGGACCGAGATCGGTGACCATGTAGACCTTGCTTGTCTCCATGTCTCCTCCTTCGGCCCTAGAGGCGCGTGGATGGTTCTCTACAGCCAGATGATCTTCTTGTCCTTGTCAGCCTGCTCTTTCCCCGTGTCGCCCGTCTCTTCGAACGCCTGGAGCTCTTCGGCGGTGAGCGGCCAGAGGTCGGTCTTGGCCTTGTACAGGTCACCGAGCTTGGGCCGCCGGTTGTTGTTCGGCAATGCCGCCTGTGCCCCGATCGGGATCCTGGCAACGGAAGCCGCGATTGCCCGGGCGTACTGGGCGCTGACGTTGTTCTCCCGGAGGAAGTCGACGACGTCACTCAGGCTGAGCGTTCCCTCGGTCAGGCCGATGATGACGGCCTGCGTTTGCGGCAGCATCTCCGTATCGGGCAGCTCGACGATACGATCGTCACCGAAGACTTCGGTCCAGAAGAGGTTGGTATCCCGATTGCGCCCCACCTGCAAGAAGAAAGCGTGCGCCCGCTTGAGCAGATCTCGCACTACCTCTGTCGTGGTCGGCAGGTCGCTCTTGTCGATTGGGTAGCCGTTCTCAGCCGTCTTCTCGAAGACCTCTGGACCGAAGACGCGGATGAGTGTGCCCTCGTCCAGGCGCTCGCGCGCGGGTGCGTCTGAAACGGTGAAGTCATAGCCTTTGAGGCCGATGCGGTTGATGTAGGCAGCCGTCAGGTAGGCGGCGCCGAAGAGGCCGTAGTGCGGATCTTCGGGGAAGTCGCCGCCTCTACGTTCTGGCACCATCAGCGCGAGCTGCTCGACGATCTTTTTCGCCTCCATCTCGAATTGCGGTCGGCAGAGAACGAATTGGTCGCAGACATCCCCGAAGATGCCGGTAGCGATCTGCACGTCGCAGCCAGGCAGCATACGCTGTGCCAGCTCGAAGGCGTTTGGCAAGACGCGAAGGGTGACATCGACATTGCCGCCCATGCTGCCGGTGGTGTCCACACGTGTCTCGATCGGCACAGGCATGCCGACGGTCACGCGGAACAGACCGGATGGCATTTGCTCGAACCGCATGAGTGAACGGCGGATCACGCCATAGCCAGCCGGATCGACAAGTAGGTCGAGCTTCTTTGTTTCGTGCGCTTTCTACTCTGCGGCCGCCGTGACTGGACCCTTCTCTGGTACGAGATCCTTAACAGCACGGGTGTAAGCTTCCCTTGAAAATGTCCCGTTTCCCATGTGTAGACCCCTTTCTACCGGTTGTACGTGGTGAACGGGTGGAATTTGCGGCCCCAGAGCCCGGTGATGAGCTCGTAGAACTGCTGGTGTGCGCGTTTGGCATCGCGCTGTTTGCCTTCTGCGAGCTCCTGTAGAAGTACGAGGTAGCCAGCCTCATTCTCCTCGATATCCGTGGGCAGGCCGTCGTTGCTGCTGATGAGTGCAATGATCGCCGAAGCGATCTTTACGATCTCGCTGCGCCTGGTCTCGTCCGGGACATGCCTGCCAGCATGTTCTTTTGCCCACGACCAGTCGAAAATCAGAACGTAATGCTGATCGGGCTCGACCAGGAGGTTCGAGGTATCGAGATGCTCGACACTGATCCCCTCGCTGTGCACGAAGACGAGCATCTTGAGCAGCTTGCCCATGACCCATCCGCTGGTACGGAGATCGACACGTTTCTGATCCTTCTCGATAATGTTCGAGAGTGGGACCATCTGTCTGACTTCTTCAACATGGCAGAAGGCCAGGATGTTTACACGCCGCCCGCCTTGTTCGGCACAGATGAATGTCTCGACGAGCTGGGGGAAGCCGAGGTGGTAGCTGAGAAACGTGTTCTCATCCTGCCGGACTCTTTCGAATTCTTTCTCGAGTTCGCCCGCTCGTCGCTCTAGATCTTTCAGAATGTATGCGTAGCGATCAAGCGCGCCGTTGTGAGCGGTTTCGGTAGCGATCTGGAGCAGTCGTTCCCTTGTCGCCCCCTCCTGCCTGCATCGGTAAAGTCGGTACGTCCCAGTATTGGCT
>CAYPSC010000039.1:0-2444 GCA_964413385.1 uncultured Gammaproteobacteria bacterium
CGGTTCTTGAACCGATCATGAAACTTGAAGTACAAGCTCCTGAAGAATTTCAAGCGAGGCTGTTGGCAGGCCTTCGGGATAATAACGCGTTTGCTGTGACGTATATTCGTACTTGGTGCGAGGTTCATGCGCAAACGTCTATTGTCGAACCATTGAAACGTTTGTTCAAGAACGGCAGTATCGGCATCGATCCAGAGACGAAGCTGTTTTTAGGGGACGTGACCATGAATGAAGCATTCCTTAATTTGACCCAAAAAGAACTGGAAACATTGGCAGAATATTATTGTTCAATCGAAGATAGCCACCGGAAGGCTAGTGTTGATCCACAAAAAGAAAACGACAAGATCGATGATGCTATCATGAGCTCCGTTATTCATCGTTGTTTGGCAGGATTGGGATTGTCGCCGGAAGCCATCGATATCACGCGCCAGCCGTTAGATCGGGCTCTTGGTTTTATTGTGCGTTTCGTTCCACGTTTCCTCGGCGATCCTGGCTTTAGAGGGAAAGATTCTATGGTTCGTGATGATCTTCTTGAGGCATGCCTGCAGGCTTACGGCATTTCTGTTCAGGAGGCGGTAGAGAGGGGATTTGCTAATAAATTTTCACCCATTCCTCAAGAAGCAACGAAAGGAGCGGGTAAGCCCACGCTTGATAAAGATATAGGTGATTATGTTGCCCGTTACTCCCATTTAGATCCAAGTATCTTGAGCGGTTTGCCAGATACAATAGAGCCCTGTACTCGGTGCACGTACATAGAAAAATATCTTGAAACAGATCGCCTTTTCACAAATGAAAAACAGCCTCCTTGGCTTCGCTTAATGCATCTGCTCGATATCGTCCCAGAAGTCACAACCTACCGTGACGAACTCATGGCGCAAATTGAGAAAACGGCTGCCGAAGCATTTCGGGTACGTATTCAGGGACCTGGGCTCCAATTCCCTTTAGGCATGGACAAGGGTGTGGCTGATCTTTTCTATCAAGTCTATCTTGAAGCGGTCCCGCACCTTGCTGATTCGGCGCAACAGCAACTCTGGGCTCGACGAGCAGATGGGTTATTTGATGGTTATTTTGAAGATGAGAGATCGTTTGATGGAGAATTGGCAAGATTAAAAAAACTTTACCCATCTCCTTCTTTTGCACGAGACGAAGCATTGATTCGACTAGGAGATTCAGCGCTGGTACGGACACCGGAGCAGGCGCACCGGCTCATGGATTTATTTTTCGTATCCCAGCGACGAACCACTGATGAGAAGATTTTGCAACAACAAAGTCATCTGGAATGGGCACAGCAAATTTTTGCCGTGTTGGATCGGAAACCACGGAAAGAATTTTTGTTATGGATTACGGGAGCGCAAAAGGATGTTCCTCGCTACGTAAAAGCGGTCGGTGGATTCTATCACCGTTCCATGGAAGACTTCCCCCGTCTTGTCTTTGGTGCCACAGGTGAGGAGCGACGGGAATTTTTCATCCGCCTTCTCTATGGGGATAATGGTCTTCTTGATCCACGCACACCAGAAGACCAAGTGATCATGGATGAGGTTGTCACGGCGTTGTTTGACCAAGTTTTTCCTGAGCAGTCAGTGGGTCTGAGTGCAAAAACACGCGAGATTCTCCGTGTCACATTCGATACGGTCATGCACGAATATGATCCGTATCGCCGATCAAATATTCTGATTACGGTTATCAACGCCCTAAGTTCAGAGTCTTCTGCCTCTGTCGGGCGTCGGATGCGTCTCTTGCTTCAAGAACTCGGCCCTGTCGCGATCAAGATTGGTCAGGTGTTAAGCGAAGAGAAAAATTCAGATGGCACCTTTCTTCTCGGAGATGAAATCCAGAAGGAACTGGCGGAGCTCAAACATAATGTCAAAACATTTAGGCGTATTGCCGGTCTTGAAGTGCTTGAATCTCAAAATCAGTTTGGAGATCAACCGTTCGATATTAAAACCGTTGAAGAGAAGCTGGCTGCAGCATCTATTAAGCAGGTCTACCGCGTGAGATTCCAGAATGGTCAACGTGGAGTCACAAAAGTTCGCCGCCCATCCATTGAAAAGCACTTAGACGAAGATCTTCGTGTGTTCGGGGTCGTGGCATCCGAACTTTCCTCGGTGGTTTCTCTTCCAGAAGGTTTGGCGGACCGGGTAGATCGTCCCCTGCGGAAGGAAGCTGATTTCATGGAAGAGGCGCGTAATCATCAGGCGATTGCAGAAGTAGCACAAGCCTATAGCCAAGCCACGCGAGCGGTCGCTGTGATGCCTGTGAAAGTAGCGGAGATTTATTCCTATAGTGCTGAACATATCTCAGAGGAGGAAATCCGAGGCATCTCATTGGATGAATTGATGAAAATCGTCCGAGGTGAGGCGAAGATCAAAGATTTTCAAGAAAAATATGGATTGAGTCATGAAGAAGTCGAGGCTTATGGGCCCATCATCCAAAATGTTGAACAG
>CAYPSC010000039.1:2454-7215 GCA_964413385.1 uncultured Gammaproteobacteria bacterium
CGCCTACAGGCATTCGATGCCCTTCTTTATCAATATTTCGTCGCTGGTCTTTTTACGGCCGATCCTCACGCGGGTAATTTGATCATCACCCCTAACAATGAACTTGGATTGATCGACCTTGGAAGCGCAGGGGGGATTCCAAAAGAAAAGTTGAACGCTCTAAAACAATTTTTTGTTGGATTTCTCTTCTCTGATGTAGCCTCTGTGGAGGCTGGTATCCGTACCTTTGTACCCATGGTTGATGAGGGAACATTAAAGAATATAGCGGGAATCCTAGCTACTCCTACAGGTAACAGAGAAAAGTTTAAGCAAATCCTGAATGAAGTTTCAAAAGGTGGCAATAAGCTTGAGGAAGGATTTGAGATGTTTCTCAAATCATTGGCTACAGGAGTTTACTTGGCGGATGGGATAGAACCGGCACGATTAGCGCCGTCTCTTATGATGTACGCACGGATAACCTAAATGAAGGTTAAGTTTTAAGTATTTAAATCAAGCTCAAGAATAGGAGCCCTTGTCAGTTTGATAGGCCGCGTTAAAGTACAGGCATATGCATACCTTTTATCAGAGAGCGCTATCCCTGGGCTTGGTTATGGGATTTTTGGCGGCGTCGTTTATTCCCACTTTTGCCTCAGCAGATACGCCTGTGTCTGCAAACCAGTCATCGATAAATTTTTCGTCATTTACTACGCCATTAAATGGTTCGATCACGGTTACGGCCACGGCTCGGGATGCTTCCGGTCAGCCATTGTCTGGTAGAATTTTTCAACTTTCCTCAAATCTTGGTATAAAAACAAGCCCTCCGGGTGCTGTGACGGATATCAATGGTCAGGCAAGTTACCAGGTTCAATTTTTGTCAGCTGGAACTGCTCTGATGACGGTAGGATTTGATGGCGCGACCTTCCCGACGACCTATACAGTTCAAGTGGCTGATTACGGACTATCTGCCTCACAATCATTTATCAACGTTTCACCATCTTCGGTGCAGGCTGATGGATTGCGTTGGGTGAGTGTAACGGTAAACGCGCGTAGTTCAAGTGGTCAGGCTCTCTGGGGCCGGCGTGTAACGCTCTCGAGCACGTATGGGAGCGATCTCACAATCATGCCTACGGACTTAACCACGGACATTAATGGTCAGGCGACATTTAATGTGCGTTCCATGCGTCCAGGAACAGCCTGGCTCACGGCCTCCGTGGACGGGACGGCGCTCAATCAGCAACCCGGAATCCAATTTTATAATTACAACACGCCTTACCCTTATCCGGACTACAATCTCTCTGTGACGCAATCATATGTCAGCATTTCGCCTACGGTCCTAACGGCAGATGGTATCCAGGCGGTCACAGTAACGGTGATCGCCCGTAATGCGAGTAATCAGCCTCTTTCCGGCAGGCAGGTGACATTGAGTGCACAAGGGAATAGTGGAGTGATGATTTCGCCCTCGAGCGTCACGACGGATATGAATGGTCAGGCGTTTCTCACTATCCGTTCAACGCAAGCAGGGATCGCCTTGATCAGCGCCTGGGTGGATGGACAACTGCTGAGCCAGCAACCAAATATCCAATTCACTGGATACGGCTCATCTGGAAATGGAACGGCGGTATGTCCATTTAGTGGATACGACCTGGTCAAACTCCCTGATGATGGGAATCCGAGTACACAAGCAGATAGCGCCGTGTATTTTTATGGTAAAGATTGCAAGCGTCATGCATTTCCCAACGACAAAGTGTTCTTTAGTTGGTATCCAAACTTCTCTAGTGTTCGTACGGTTTTCACAGATGTTTTGGCGAGCATGCCGCTTGGGAAAAATGTGACCTATCGTCCAGGGGTATATCTGATAAAAGTCCCAAGCCTTCCAAACGTCTATGCTGTTGGCCATGGGGGTGTGTTGCGTTGGGTGATAGGGGAGTCGGCGGCATCTAGTTTATACGGCTCTTATTGGTCAAGTTATGTCCAAGATCTTCCAGAGAGCTTCTTCGGTGATTACACGATCGGACAGGGTATTTGGAGTACGAATGATTTTTCCCCAGTCAATGAAAGGTCAAATGCAGCCACGATAAACGATAACTTGTAAGAAAAAGCATTTTTAGGGGTATTGATAGATGGTAGCCCGTGGCGGGTGGCTGGATCATGCTTTCAAAGCACAAGGATCTGAAAGAAAATTATGGTTGGTTCGTATTACCAAATGTCCCTCGCATGCCCGGGGGTGCCAATCCTCTATGAATATCAGAAAATATTTAATGATCGCCGCGACCAGTGTGTCTGGAGCCGCGATACTAGGAGCGGGTATACTACATGCCGCTCCATTGCCTAACGGACCATCAAATCGCGTGAGCGGTTTAGTGAATGCGATTGCGCAGAAGTTCAATCTCAATGTGAGCGATGTGCAGGCGGTTTTTGATCAGCAGCGCGCCCAGGTGAGGGTGAATCAAGATCAGCGTGAGAAAGCGTTCCTGGATCAAGCGGTTAAAGATGGAAAAATTACGCAAGACCAGGAAAATAAAATCATTACCAAACAAGCAGAGGTGCGAGCCTTTTTACAGGGGTTGGATGGAAAGAATCCACAAGATCGCCAAACAGCAATAAAGGCTGAGATAGACGCATTAAATCAATGGTTAAAAGATAACAATATTCCCGCCCAGTATTTTCATATGGGATTTGGTCTTGGCTTCGGACACCGCGGAAGGATGATGGGGGATCATGGTGGGAGGATGATGGGTTGGAATCAGGGACGAAGGTAAATAATAATGGTAAAGATGAAAATCACACAGACTCTACATCTGTGTGATTTCTTTGAGCTTGAGCGCGCCTTTGATGTTTGTTTTCTATCGATGCAACTTCTTGCTATGGTTAATCATGACATGATCAAGTGTCATTTGACACAGTATTTCCATAATCGGTCCACCGTCATCGTTCAGGTTGAAATAAACAAGGATAAAGTGTGTAATAAGAATACAGTGTGTTTATTACGAGTCACGCGGCGGCTGGCGCTATCATCGGAGAGTTGCTCCCAACTCATCCGTTTTTGGCTTTTTTCATTTCCTTCTTCTCCCATTTTGTAATGGATAGTATCCCTCATGGGGATACAGGTGTTTATAAGGGCTATATTTCTGGTTCCAAGATCAATCAAGCGCTCGTCATCACGAGTATTGATGGATCGGTTGCTGTCCTGCTGACGGCTCTTCTCTTCTCTTGGAAAGGGGTGGATGCGAAATTTTCGACTTTTATGGGTATCGCTGGAGGTGTCCTCCCTGACCTACTGGTAGGTCTATACGAATTGACACGGGCTCAGGTGCTTCGATGGTTTCACCGTTTTCATTTCTTTTTTCATAATTTAATTTCCGGGAAAGTAGGGGATTTAGCTCTGCCGGCTGGGTTGAGTCTCGAGCTTGTTGTACTGGGTTTGCTGGTGTTCAAATTAGCTTAAAGTAAGCGTTCTTTTGTTTGAATAAGCCGTTTTTGAATGAAAACGGTGGATTTTACGTAATAAGAAAAGATCATCTAAAGTCATTCCTCTATGATAGAGCATACTCGTGGCAGAATCGGCCGCATGTTTGGTTGGATCAAGCGCCATAAAATGGTGATGGGACTTATTGTGATTACCCTGGGATATGTGGGGTACCGATTTTTGGTGCCAGCTCAAATAACGCCAACGCGCTATGTTTTGGGAACTGCGCAAAAGCAAACGATTGTCTCGTCTGTAAGCGGAACCGGTCAGGTTTCTGTATCCAACCAATTAGATGTGAAAGCAGAAGGCTCGGGGAATATCGTGAAATTAAATGTCGTGAACGGCCAGATGGTGAAGGCTGGAAGCGTCTTGGCCGTGCTTGATCAACGTAGCGCGCTTGCGAGTCTATCGCAGGCGCGTGCGAGCGTAGAAAGTGCTCGGGCGAGTTACCAAAAACTTATGAATGGGCCATCGGCCCTGGAAACAAATGTAAATCAGGCATTATTGGATTCTGCTCGTCAAGCTCTAGAAAACGCAAAGAATAATGTGACTCAGGTAAAAACTCAACAAGATTTTGCCGTAAAAAATGCCTACACGAGTCTGCTAAATGCAGGATTAACAGCTACCCCTGGTCCGGCGAATAATTCTGGAAACTTAACGGTATCAGGTGCGTACAGTGGTGCAGAACAAGGACAGTATAAAATTACGCTTTACAGCACAACTGGCGGCATGCGTTATGCAATCTTTGGTCTAGAAACGGGCGATGGCCCGGTTGCGACGACTCCTATCCCGTTGGGGACACGAGGCTTGTTTATAACTTTTCCAGGTCTCTCTACCATGCTGGGGGATTATTGGACGGTCGATATACCTAATACCCGCGCCACGAGTTACCTGAGCAGTCTTACAGCCTACCAAACCGCTTTGCAAAATAGGGACCAGAATATAGCGGATGCCCAAACGGCAGAAAAAAATGCAGAGTTAGCTTACGCCTCAGCGCAAGCTTCATTCGCTCAGAAACAGGCACCGCCAGATGTGGCAGCCGTGGCAGCATCCAAGGCTCAGATGGATGCAGCACTCGCGCAATTACAATCTTCTCAGGTAGCTTATGCAAATACGTTGGTGCGTGCCCCGTTTGACGGGCAGGTGGCAAACGTGCCAGTTCATGTTGGCGATCCAGGTAGTAATGCCGTGATTGCGACGCTGATTACGACGCAAAAAATTGCAGAGGTTCCTTTTAACGAAGTAGATGCAGCAAAAATTCAGGTAGGTCAAAAAGCGACGCTAACCTTTGATGCGATCCAGAGCTTGAGCATTAC
>CAYPSC010000040.1:0-7208 GCA_964413385.1 uncultured Gammaproteobacteria bacterium
GCATCGGAGTCCGCCGCCTGACAATCGCGGCTTGACAAAATATTTTACCTTCTGTAGAGTACGCTATTCCTTCGAATATCCAAATAACGCATATCAACAAACCGACTGAGAAAAATGATGCTTTCCCATTATTCAAGGACTCATCTTCCTCGGTCGGTTAGCACAACGCTTGCCGGTACAACCGAGAACTTTCCATGATCCCAGGATCAACGGAAAGACTCACACAAGAACAAGGAGTGGCGCCATGTGGAATCCGCCCAACAGCTCTCCAAGAGGCACTCGTGCATCATACAACGGTCTCAGCTTTGCGCTGAATATGCCACCCGCAAGGAGATCCAGGTATGACGAGCACGGAGTGGAGATCGCGCAGCGGCTCGCCCCGTACGCCCCGGTGACCTTGTACCCGGTCAGCGATTACCCGGAGTGCCCGCCCAACTGGCTGCGCAGCGATCCGGAACGGGGGATCGCGAGCTACTTCTTCCGCGCAGAACCTGGACACATGATCTGGATCGATCTGAACGGCAACGAACGCCATACGCACCACGTCGCGGCAATCATCTCCTGCAGGGGTATCAACGCCATCAGCGGACAACCGATGCAGGGTGCCAGGCTCGAGCAGTACCAAGATGACTGCCCGATCCATCACACACGATTCGGCCACAACCGATTCTGCACGGCCTGCGACCAGGCATGGCCCTCCCAGAACTACATCGCCACGACGACCGTCGAGAGCGGCCAGCTCTGGCGGGACGGATTCTGGAGCCACGACCGCCGGATCCGCGAATTCGTGTTCACCGAGGACGAGGAACGTGATATCGCGACCAGCATCATCGGCAGGGAGCTCGTGGTGGATGCCTTCGGCGTCGCCCTCTTCCTCTCGAACGAACCCAAACCGGTGGTCCAACGGTCTCATGAGCGCCTCTTCTTGGGAGCGCAACCGAAAGGCTTGATCCTCGAAAGCATGAGCGTCGCCGCCGGTGCACTCGTGGACCAAGCAACCCGACGCGACCCCAACGGTCTGGACTTCTGGCAACCGGAACCGGCGGCAACGTTCGTCGCGTACTTCGTCAAGAATGACCAGTTCGGAGCCATCGTCGGCTCTGAGGGTGGGGGGCGTGGTCCCGAGCGGGGCTTCCTCAAAGGGTTCCCCGTCGGCAATCCGTAAAGGCGCCGACGTAATCCGACAACCATCACACCGCATCCACCACACGATCAAGTCGTACCTGGTGGATGCGGTTTTCTTATTCCAACGCTATTGACATCTAACAATGTGAGGGGTATGGAATAACCGTTTCGCATCCCATAGGTTGCACGGACTCTCAAAAAAGGAGGAGCCATGATCACCCAAGTATGCATGGATCTCTACAAAGACGATTTGTCAGGAATCCGAAAACCGCCGCTCTTCATCATCCATCGCTACGCGCTCTCAGAACGCATCATCCCGGACAACCCAGTGGCCAGGGAAATGGCAGCACGCATTCTATGTGAATCCCTAGTTGTCGGGGATTGGATTGGCGTCACGTGGAGACGCCTCCGAAACACCGTATCTTTGAACTTGGCATATGCCCAGCAGCAAAAAACAAAATTGGGAAGGCCCGGAGGGGATACCGTCTACGATATCCTCTCAGGCATGAGCCAGAAACCAAGTCAAGGCACTACGAGTCCTCACGATGCTCTTCCCCTGTCCGTCCTCTACGACCACCAAGAGGGAGTAGCTCTCGACTCGACAATCGTGGACGCACTCATGGTTCTCCTGAAGCAAAAATTGATCTACCGGAGAATGGTGGGTGACACAGAGAACAAAATGTCCGTATTCTTTCCCTCCCCATCACTCGTGGAGCTGGTTACAGCCAAACCACGCCGAGAAGCACTCTAGAACTTCACCACCCGCCCGGGGACTCTCGGACGGGTGTGTTTTTTACAAAATTTTCATTCATTTCCTCTTCAACACATTCCCTGATGACTGGCTTTTCACTTCTTCTTTAAGTGGCTCTGCGAGCGTCGTTGTTTTTTGTGCTTTATTCAGTTCATCCAAACGCTGCCGCACGGCAATATTATCCGGTAATTGCTGCACTAACATTTGCAATTGCGTACGTGCCAAATCAAGTTTTCCCATCTCTTGATACAGCAAGGCCAAATACCATCGCGCATTTACATTCTGTGACTCTGCCTTCGTGATCTGCTCGAGCAATCCCAAAGCCTTTTGTTTTTCATTATTTTGATAAAACAAAATCGCTAGTTCAAACGCCACCCCGACATCGTTTGGTCGTGCTCCAAGAACCTGTGTCAGCTCACGAATCGCCTCTGGCACTTTGTTCTGCCGCTGATAGACAGCGCCCAAATGATAATGAGCAGGAAGATAATCCGGCTTGATGGTAACCGCCTGGTTAAACTGATTAAACGCCATTTTCAAATCATCCGTAAACGCTTTTACATTCTCCGCTTTCACCTTCTCGTCCTTAGTATCAGCCAGCACCCGCTCTGCATCTGCTCGATTGATATACAATTGTCCCAAAGCATCCAAAAACATCGGATTTTGAGGTTCTCGCTTCAACGCCTCTCCATAAGCACGGATCGCCATATCAATAGCTCCGCGCGTAAACGAGGCAATAGAAGCGTAAGTCGAGGCAATACTCGCCCAATTATCAACGCTCGCCGGTGCTAAGATTAATGTTTTCTGAGATAACTCTAGACTGCGAGAAATATCAGTTTGAACATTTGGAAGACGACTCGCATCAGCTTGGGCCTGTAATGCGCTCAATGCGTTAAGCAAATGTGCCTGAGCCGCGTTTCGCGCATAACCATCATCCCACCGATTGACCTGTATCGCTTCTTCTAACAATGGCGTAACCGTGGCAAGAGAGGCACCGTTCTGATATTGCACTGCCGCTTTCATAAACACACGATCTCCATACCAACGCTGCAGCGTTAACCAAAAACCAACAAAAACGACACATACGATTCCAAGGCTCATCACCCACTGGGTGGCAGAATGTCCACGCGAGCGCTTGGCATCAAACAAAATCATTTCTCTGGTTGTCAGCCCGGAAAGCAGCGCTGTAAAAAACCAAAACGTAAGCTGATGAGTAACCGTAAATTGATAAAAGACGCTCAAAAACACGCTCACAAGCCACGCGCCAAAAACCGTAGCATAGGCATACCATAGGTCATCACTCTTTTCTTGCCAGAGATGGACGACGCTATAAAAGAAAACAGATCCGACCGCCAAAAGCCACAACAATATTCCCAAGATGCCAACGGTGGGCAACAAGGTCAGGAAGGAAGAAATCGCATGGTCAAAACGCACATTCCAAAACGGGGAAACGTTTACGGCAGGATTCCGATAATACGAATAGAGATAAATCCAAGTAGATGGACCGGATCCAAGCACTGGTGTTTGCTGTAAGCTCTGTCGCGCAATGCTCCAGCTTGCCTGCAATGAGGGCGCCACCTCCAACGGAAGCTGCAAAGAAAAAGGCGGTTTAAAAAAAAGAAGCACAAACGAAACCACGACCAAAATAGCTGGTAAAACAAGTCGACCCGCAGTCCCCACGCGACGAGCGCGTAAAAAGCCAGCCACCACAATGGAAAGAGTTCCAAAGAGCAACGCAGCCCACGTCACCCAAAAGTCAATCACGATCAATATCGCAAGAGAAACCAAAACGACGAACCATACGAGTGCACGCGCTACCTTTCCCTTGAAAGAAGCTGTTCCTAAAAGACAAACCTGATCGCGACATCCATGAAACGATAAACCGGATGCGACGATCAAAGGAATAACCATGAACGAAGCAAGAGCATAAGGAGTTCCAATGACGTTGAATCCGGTTGTTTTCGTCACGGCAAATGGTAGAAGATGGATATCAAACAACTGAAAAAGACTAAAAAGACCCACAAGTCCCGCTGATGCTAAGAAAATAAATAAATAGTTGTATACCTGTTTCGTCGTGCGCACCTCACTCGCGAGCAGCACATAAAACACCACGCAGGCAAAAAGAGTTCCAAAAGACCAAGCCTCTTGCCCGTAATTCCCTACAAAAGATAAATAAGGATGAACAGACCAAATGGAAGATGCAAGAATACCGATCGTAAACGCTAAAATAAAAATTTGCGGCCAGTGACGATTGAGCATGAAGCGTTTCTCCAAGAGCGCTTTCACAGCCCACGCTCCAAGGCCAATACATGCGACAAGCAACAAAAGAGATTGCTTATTGATCTCCAACGGCTCAAACGTCCACCCAGAAAATAAGAGAGGGACAAAAAACACGCCAGCTACCAAGGAATAATGCAAAATCCGGTCTAACCAAATAACGCTTTGCGATGCGCGATCGTGCACATGCGGTGATGGAGTCGCAAGAAACGGTCTCGACAAACGATTCCAAAAAGACTGGAACATAAAAGATAGGCTTAGTATAGCACGGCCACACTTCTTCCCTCTTCTTTACTGACTCATGCTAGAAGATGTTGTGTTCGTAACAGCGGCCGTGGTCGTACTTCCTGTCACCTGAAATTCAGTCAAAGTTGCCGCAGGCAACACAGCATCGGTACTCGAAACAACACTTGTTGTCGTGGTTGTTTCTGGAGATGACATTGCCGTCGATGAAACAGGAACATCCGTTATCGGGGTTGGAGTAGTCGATACATCTGTTACCGCTGTCGTTGTCGTGACGGCGGATGGCGAATCAAAAATGATTTGCCCATTCGTCGGATCAATCGACGCCTTACTACCATCAGACACGGATACTGACGCATCTTGAGCCGTTGCCGTCACCTGCCAAGCAAACACCACCTCATGCGTTTGCGCTTGTTTTAAGATGATATCAAACCCAATATCCGTATAACGATCTGTCCACCAGCCACCATCCACTTCGCCTCGTGGCGTTGCTTGAACATTGGGGTAGGCCAAAAGCGAGGGATATGACACGTGCACTTTGACACCGCCCGCTGCAACCACAGCAAAACCCTGATATGACTTCGGTGTTGTTAGTAAAACCGGTGTTGTCGACGTCACCACTTGTGATACGGAGACAGGCGCTGGTTGCGATGCCGTTTCCGGACCGCCCCACCACATGGGATGCACAAACACCTGAATTTTGCCGATATTCAATCCATCGTACGGCTCAAGCGCTTGACCAACCACCGGTCCAGCTCCTATGGCTTTAACAGCAATACCTGGGATGGTTGATGGAGCAAGCAAATCACCGGTCTGGATTGAACCCCTGATCGTCGAAACCTTTGTTGGAACACGACCCACAAGCGCAATGGCATACGTTGAACTTGCCGGACGCCCCGCGACAAATCCTGGCTTTGTCGATACGATCCCCAAAAGCGTCTGTTTTTCATCTAATGAACGCTGAACATGCATTTTTTCACGTTGACTAATCGTCACCAAATCGCCCGGCTCCAACTGATCCGGTGACTAGTAGCGTTCTGCAAAGTCATAGGCATCTTCTGATTGCCATCCATCTGCGTTTGTCGCGATATAGGTCGAGGAAGGATTTGTATCATCCGCAAAAATATAAGCGCTTGTTTGAATACCTTTACGTCCGGCCGGATACAATTTACCTCCCACAATCATATCGCCGTTGATACGCAAGGTGCCGGATTGATCCAAAGCAAACAAGGTTGTTGAAGAGGTGTTTTTTATGGTGAATTGTGAAGAAGTCGCGCTTAACACATTTGAATTTAAGGTGAATCCACCTGTTTCCACCGATGTTGACCCGTCCCAAGCCGCTCCATAAAAGGAAAGGCCCCACGAATCCGCGAGTGTGCTGGTTACGTTGACCGAGCCTCTGGCTCCGACAACGAGGTCTGTATTCACTCGAGTCGACGACGCATCACTCCTGAGTACAGAGCCTGCGTCATATCCCACTTTGACAAACGCTTCGATCATTCCCGTGGTCGTAGCCGCCTCTAACGCTTGGCCTAGAATTAATCCAGCTCCAGTTGCTCTTGCCGCAACACCAGGCGTAGAAGACAACATTAAATTGTCACCTACATTGATCGGTCCATTTTCCATTGACACACTGACTGGCACGCGTCCCGCAAGCGCGATAGCAACGGTACGCGGAGCATTTTTACTTCCCGGCCACTCAGACAAAAGCAATCCCGGTTTTGTAGATACAGCACCAATCATGATCGGATGATTCACCTTATCTGCTTTTATGACATGGCGTGGATTCTCTTCGTCAATCGCCACCAAGTCTCCAGGCAACAGAGTTTGGTCCTTGGTTAAATAAGCCTCAGCCAAGTCAAATCCAGTAAGATAAGCCTGCTTGGCATATAACTCTTGCGAATAGACTCGATAAAAGTAGCGACCAGCATTCCCAAGGCTCGATCCAGCAACCGTACTTCCCATCGCGCAGGCACCGTTATCACACGTATTAGCAACCAAAAGATCTCCCGTGGTAGATGTATAGTAAAAAACCAAAATTGAATTATTTTTTGCCCTAAGAGTTGCCATTCCATACTGTTCTATATCTAGGTTACCATTTAAAGTAGTTTGGCTACCGATATTTGACCCACAATCAAAGCTTCCGCAATGCACCAAAAAAGCATCCTGATCACTGGATGAAAAAAACTTATAATAGCTAATAACCGGTAAACCATCGGAAGCAATGGCAATCGATGTCCATGGGCCCATGCCAGTATCAAATGCTGTAAGACCCGTTACCACGTTTTTCACATCAAACGCCGTACAACTAGAGGTGGTACAGTGCGCCGTTTTTATTTTACCGTTTGTCTGGTCCCAATATGAAACAATAGGCAACCCATCGCGTCCAACGACCATGGAAAGATAAGAACCAACATCTCCGACCGTATCAGCTGCCGTAGCAGTACCGGCGGTACAGGCGACATCGGCACATTTTAAAACACGTAAATCACCATTAGTATTGTCATAATAAGCAATCACAGGATTTCCATCAGACGGAATCACGATATGAGCAAAAGAACCGGTATCATTCGTTGAATCCAAATTCGCAGGATCCGTTGAAGTAGAACAACTCAAACTCGTACAATGTTTAATTAATAAATCATTATTACTAGCATCATAATAAGAAACGATGGGATACCCATCGGTACCAATCGCGATAGAAGTATACTTTCCTCGACTATTAAGGTTAGAATCAATCGTCTGCGGCTGATCATAAGAAGAACAGCTTGTATTTAAACAATGCACAACCTTCGGATGTTGATTAGTGACATCG
>CAYPSC010000041.1:0-1396 GCA_964413385.1 uncultured Gammaproteobacteria bacterium
CATTCGGATTGCCGACGGAAAATTTCGCTATCAAAACAAAGACTGCGCCGGCAGTGGTGACCAAAAAAAATATTGATAATTTTCGTCGGCAACTCAAATCGATCGGATTTGGATTTGATTGGTCACGCGAGATTAATACGACGGATCCGGCTTATTACAAGTGGACGCAGTGGCAGTTTTTGAAATTTTTTAACAGTTTTTATGATGAGGTGACTGATTGCGCTATGCCGATTGAGGCATTGCCGATTCCATCTGATGTAGGGGCGGGTTTAACCCCGCCCGAGCGAGAGCGTGCAATCCGTGATTACCGGGACCGGCGCCGGATGGCGTATCGCGCAACATCGACGATTAATTGGTGTCCACGCTGTAAAATTGGGTTGGCGAATGAAGAAGCGGTGGGCGGAGTCTGCGAGCGTTGCGGGAATCCCACGGAAAAGCGAGAAAAGGCACAGTGGATGATTCGCATTACGAAATACGCAGAACGGTTAATCAATGATCTGGATCAGGTGGATTATTTGGATAGGATTAAAGCGCAGCAGATTAATTGGATTGGCAGGAGTGAGGGCGCTTATATTGATTTTAAGATTTCAGGCGCGCGGCAGCAGGATGTTGTGATGGTGTTTACGACACGTCCGGATACGTTATTTGGTGCGACCTATCTTGTGATCGCGCCAGAGCATCCGTTGGTTGAGACATGGTTAAAGGAAGGGGCTATCAAGAATGCGGATCAAGTTCGTTTTTATCAAGAAGAAGCAGCGAAACGAAGCGATGTGGAACGATCTGCAGAAGGAAAAGATAAGACAGGCGTGCCATTGCAGGGGATCTTAGCTATGAATCCGGCGAATGAGGAAAGGATTCCTGTTTGGATTGCGGACTACGTGTTGGCGAATTATGGAACGGGTTCGATTATGGCTGTTCCAGCACATGATGAACGTGATTTTGAATTTGCGCAGAAATTTGGTTTGCAAATCAAGATGGTTGTGATGCCTGCGGCGGGTCCTGCCGCGGCCGTCACCCCAGAGATGCTCGACATGCCTTCGCATGCTCTGCGCGTCTCTGGGGGCCACACTGCCGCGCCACCCGTCGCTTTTACCGATGCAGGGGTAGCGATTCATTCTGAATTCCTGGACGGACTTCCTACCTGGAAGGCGAAGGATGACATGATTTCTTGGTTGGAAGAAAAGGGCTTTGGTAAGCGCGCGGTGACATACAAATTACGTGATTGGGTTTTTTCTCGTCAACGCTATTGGGGAGAGCCTATTCCGTTAATTCATTGTACGCAGTGTGGGTATGTTCCGGTGCCCGAACAAGATCTACCCTTGATGTTGCCGCCGGTGGAAGCGTACGAACCCACGGACACCGGGGAGTCGCCGCTGGCGAAAATTCGTGAGTGGGT
>CAYPSC010000041.1:1406-3418 GCA_964413385.1 uncultured Gammaproteobacteria bacterium
AGGTAAAGTGTCCAAAATGTGGTGCTAAGGCAGAGCGAGAAACGGACACGATGCCAAACTGGGCTGGATCGAGTTGGTACTTCTTGCGCTATGCTGATCCGCATAATGATCACGAGTTGGCGTCAAAGGAAAAGCTTAAGTACTGGTTGCCTGTGAACCTTTATAACGGTGGCATGGAACATACGACTCTCCACCTTTTGTACTCACGTTTTTGGTATAAGTTTTTGTGGGATTTGGGTATTGTGCCAGAGGAGTGTGGGAGTGAGCCGTACGCAGCGCGACGTTCGCACGGATTGATTTTAGCCGAGGGTGGAGAAAAAATGTCGAAGTCCAAGGGGAATGTGGTCAATCCGGATGACATCGTAAAAGTGTATGGTGCAGATGTGTTGCGGGTGTACGAAATGTTCATGGGGCCGTTTGATCAGGCGGTGCCGTGGGATACGAATGGCATTGAAGGTGTAAAACGGTTTTTAGATAAAGTGTGGAATCTGTTTGAAGATCAAAGATTAGAGGTCAAAAATCAAGAGTCCCTGGAAACCGTGTATCATCAAACTGTAAAAAAAATGACGGATGGCATTGATCAACTACAATTTAACACGTGTATTTCACAGTTAATGATTTTGACGAATAAATTTCAAGAAGCTGGAGGAGTGCCAAGTGTGATGCGTGAAGGATATCTTAAAATTCTTGCGCCATTTGCTCCGCATTTGGCTGATGAACTGTGGGAAAAAATTGGGCAACAGGACTCGATCCATGTGACAGAGTGGCCAAAGTACGATGAGACAAAGTTGCAGGCGTCCACGTTTGAACTCCCGGTTCAAATTAATGGCAAGATTCGTGAGAAGCTTGTGGTCGAAGCGGAAATTTCCGAAGAAGAAGTAAAGACGCGTGTGATGCAATCGGAAAAGGTGCAAAAATGGTTGGAAGGAAAGACGCCACAGAAGGTTGTGTATATTAAGGGACGACTTGTATCCATTGTGGTGTAGCTCCCCCTCCTTACGGAGGAGGGGCAAGGGGAGGAGTGAATCTTGGATAACTCCCCCTCGTGCTCCCCCTCGGTAAGGGGGAGAATATTATTTATGCTTCCCAAGAATCCTTACGCGGTTATTTTTGACATGGATGGAGTGCTGGTAGACTCAGAGCCGTTGCATGAGGAAGCGGTACGGACTGTGGCGACAAAATATGGTATTGAGCTTACCAAGGAAGATATTTTTAGTTTCAAGGGAATGCGTGTTCATGAGGTGATGAGTCTCGTACGGGAAAAGTCAGGCGAACCGTCGAATATGCCATCGCCTGATGAGCTGGTGAAGGAAAAGAATGAAATGCTCTATGCCGTAGCCGAACAAAAAGCAGTGCTCATTTCAGGAGCTGTGGATTTTTTGAAGGTGGTGAGAGGGGGAATTCAGCACGTGGCTTTGGCAACGGCATCATAATACCTTATCCAGCGAATTTTTTTTGAAAAATTCGATTTACAACCCTATTTCGACATTATCGTGAATGGTGATGAGGTTATGCATGGCAAGCCACATCCGGAAATTTATCAACGCGCTTTGCAAAAATTAGATTGTGAAGGACGTCAAACGTTTGTGATCGAAGACACGGTCAATGGGATCCATTCGGCGCATGATGCCGGGTGTCCGGTTGTTGGTCTTACAACAACGTTCCCACGAGAACGATTAGAGGAGGCGGGTGCAGATATGGTGATTGATCAATTTAAGGAATTGTTGCCATTGTTTGCGCCATTTTTTGAGAAAAGAATTTAGCCAAGGATGGTGAGTGTATGCTAAAATAAATCCGTAAAAACGGATTTATTTTATGCGATCTTTTAAACGATTTGTGGCCGGTGTGTGTTTGCTTACTCTTTTTGGTGCTGGATGTGTAAAGGGACCTGATGCAGCGACCCAACAGGCATCAAAATCCGTGACGCTTAACATTTGGGGTGTGGTAGACGATGAAGATGTCTACAATCCCATTCTTGCCGATTTTCATAAGTTACATCCGAACGCTCAAAT
>CAYPSC010000041.1:3428-7030 GCA_964413385.1 uncultured Gammaproteobacteria bacterium
AAGAATATGAGGGAGAGTTGCTGAATGCCTTGGCGGAAGATCGTGGACCGGACGTATTTTTGATTCACAATGATTGGGTAGGAAAGTATTTGCCGAAAATTTCTCCCATGCCAGCAACGACCAAAGTCGCCTACCAGGTGGTTACCGGAACGGTCCGTAAGCAACAGACATGGCAATTGCAAACAGAGCCAACGATGACGACGAAAGCGTTTAAAGATCGGTTTGCAGATGCTGTTATCTATGACGCTGTGCGTTCCGTTAATGTATCAACGAAGCAAGACCAGATTATTCTTCAAGATCGTATCGTTGGCATTCCGGTGAGTATGGATACGCTTGCTTTGTATTACAACAAAGATTTGTTGAACGCGGCTGGTATCGCAACGCCGCCTGAGACATGGGGCCAATTTCAAGAACAGGTGCAAAAGCTGACAAAGCTTGATAGTCAGGGAAATGTCGTGCAATCCGGGGCGGCTATTGGGACGGCGACCAATGTTGAGCGCGCACAAGATATTTTGACGGCCATCATGATGCAAAATGGAACGCAGATGGCGGCGGACGATGGATCCCCGACGTTTCATCTGGTTCCCGCGGCTTTATCTGGCAGCAAGGATCAACCGCCAGCTTATGAGGCGCTGACGTTTTATACGGATTTCGCTAGTCCCGTTAAGGCCGTGTACACCTGGAATGGCCAACAACCGAATTCTTTGGAAGCCTTTATCCAAGGGAAGGCAGCTTTTTTCTTTGGATATTCCTATCATTTGCCGCAGATTCGTGCGCGAGCACCAAAGTTGAATTTAGGAGTCACGAAATTGCCGCAAATTGAAAATAATCCTGTCAAGAACGTGGCTAATTATTGGCTGTGGGCTGTTTCTAAAAAATCGCCTAATCAAGACATTTCTTGGAATTTGCTGAATTTTTTCATTAAACCGGAAGAAAATAAAAAGATTTTGGATGCAACCAAACGCCCAGCAGCTTTAAAGGCGTTATTGAAAAATCAAGTGGATGACGAGGATGTGGGTGTGTTTGCATCACAGGTGCTGACAGCGCAGTCATGGTATCGGGGAAGCGATCCACAAACCGTGGAGGAGACGTTTACTTCACTCGTTGAAGATGTGGTGAAGGGTACGACGATTTCAGATGCTATGCGTTTTGCGGCAGAAAAGATTGCGCAGACGATTCAATGACTTAGCAGCGGGGACGGCGGTTGGAAGGCGTGATATACTGTGGTTGTATGCTGCGCTTTTGGAATCGCTGGGGGATGATCTGTCTTGCTGTACTTAGTTTATTCTATTTTATTATTCCCGTTGCTACACGGGCTGGGGATGGGTGTTACATTGCGGCCAAACAGACAGATTCCGTTTCTGTTAATTTGTTGGAATCAAAAACAGGAGTCTTGCAAGATGCTTGGTCTTGCCAATCTTTACGTGACATCACGATCGATAAGGCGACGGTTGCTAAATATTGTGTCCCTAGTGGCAGCTGCCCCAAGGATTACCATTGTTGCATTCCGGATGCGCGTAAGTATGCTACGGATCCAACATCTTGTGCCAGTGGATCCTCTTCTAACAGCTTAAAGGTTGTTTTGAATAACAATGCGGGAACAAATGCTTTTGAACTGCAATGTGTCACAGTGAATGATTTGAAGGCTTCGGACGATATTGTGAGCAGTTATTGCACTGGAGCGTCGAACTGCGGTGGTGATTACCGTCTGCGCGCGATAAGATTCAGGCTGTTTTGGATCAGCAACCAAAAAAACCGCAGCAAGGACAGGTTACGGGTTGCGCTGCTGTGGCAATAAAAAATGGAAATAACGAAGTTGGGTTAGTCGCAAATGGAACGAATACAGATCCATCAACTTGGACATGTCAGCGAATTGATTTAAATAAACCGGCGCAAGTTAACAATTGTGTCAAGAGTGGTTGTCCTAATGATCCGAAAGATGTGTTGTGCTGTGTGGCGGGAACGGGTCAAACCCGAGAACAAGCTGGTGGATCATTTAATCCTCAGACTTTAGGGCCGGCTCCATCTCAAGGATTCCTTCCAACCTGTATTGATGATGGTAACTGTAGTTTGGATGATATTGTGCGCACAGGCGTTGCCGTCTCCAAATTTTTATTTGGTTTATCGGGTGCTATTTTTCTTGGGATTTTTGTCTATGCTGGGTTGCTTTATATTTTGGCGGGTGGGGGAGCGGAGCGGACAAAAAAGGCAAAAACGATGTTGGTCCAGGCAACGATCGCTATTGTGATTATTTTTACGGCAAATGCTGTGGTATGGTTCGTGTATGTTTCTTTTACCCAGCAACCGACGAAAACAGCGCAGGCTTGCAATAATTTGAATAAGACGGCGAAAGGACAGAATTTTTATTCTTGTCAGGTTTTAAGTGGAGAGTCTGAACGCGTTCAGCGTGGATGTTTGAAGCAGACGGATGCTACTTGTGGATCTAAGGATCTGTTCTGTTGTCCGTTAGATGCTCCTCTCCCGCAGACGACCACGAAACCAGCGGCGGGTTCATGAACAAACTGACTTATGCGATATTTGCTTTTTTCTTTTCAACTCTTTCTCGTCATTGCTGCGCTTACGGTCGCGAGTACATTGGGCTTGTCTTTGCCAGCCCAAGCGACCGCGCCTTATTGCTGGTGCATGACTCCGTCTGGAAAGTGCGAAAATCACACATCTACCGATGGGATACCGGGCAGAAAGGTTGAGCAAATCGTTGGTGATACGGTATGCAAAGGGTACTGTAAAGATCGTGGGTTTACTTATGTTGATTATCAACAAACAGAACAGGAATTCAAAGAGCCATTGGCTTGCCAAAAGGCAGCTAAAGGTGGGACGAGCGCGAGTACCCAAGGAGGAAGCTCTGCTCAGCTCTATAACCCCTTGGGGAACGTGACGCTGCAAGGATTAATCGGACGAATTATTCGAGTGGTCATTGGTATTGTTGGCGCGCTTGCGTTGGCTGCATTTGTTTATGGAGGAATCGTGTTGATGACCTCGGGGGGGAGCGACAAGCGCGTGGCAGAAGGAAAGGCGATTCTTATTAATGCCACGATTGGCGTTTTGTTGGTTTTGATGTCTTGGACGCTTGCGACTGCCATCATTAATGCTTTTTCTAGAGTGGCTTCTTCTGTACAGCAAACACGAACAACCTCAAATTAATATGTCTCGTTTTCTTCGTTGGGTGACTTTTATCTGGCTGCTGTTTCTCGCACATCCTGTATTTGCTGCTGCGCCAGTCACGGCAGGCCGGTATGGATTAAATGATCCATTGGGAGGTGTGGGTATTCCGGCATTGATTGGTGGTCTCATTCGTTATGCGCTTGGTATTGTGGGGGCTCTGTTTCTTTTGTTTTTTATGTACGCTGGTTTTTTGTGGATGTCTGCAGGAGGGGATGCAAAACGTGTCCAGAAGTCAAAAGATGCGATCGTACATGCTGTTCTCGGGATTGTTGTGGTCATGCTCTCTTATGCGCTGGTTTCTTTTATTATTGGTTTATCCAATCAATTTCAAGGAGCGTGAAGTAGTGAGTAGGTAGTAGGCAAGTAGTAGGTAGGGTGAGAATTAGGAGTTGGCGGGAATGAAATTTATCATGAACATA
>CAYPSC010000042.1:0-6899 GCA_964413385.1 uncultured Gammaproteobacteria bacterium
GCTTTGGACTCACCCACAAATTTGAGCGGCACTTTTGCCGTCAACTCTTCATCCATGCGCACGCGATAAAAATCAATGTGAGCCGGCTCCATAGAAAGTGGATCAACCTGTATTTCTTTGATCAGAACCTTGAAAGGCGTCTGGGATTCCACCGCCATATCTACCAAGCTAGAGAAACCAGCGGTTTTCATCACACGCAAAAAATCCGAGCGGTTGACAGAGATCGACTTTGCTTCCTGGCCATGTCCGTAGACAACGGCTGGGACGCGACCCCCTGCGCGCTCGTCTTTAGACCGTTTTCCTACATTCGTTCGCGCCGTAGCGCTTAAAGCGTATGCCATAAGAATACTTCAAAAGTGAGGCTAGAATACGAGAAATTTGCCCGGACGTCAAGAGAGAGCTTAAGGGAGAGATAAAGGGAGGAAGGCGAGATCACTTTCTCACCAATTCTCTGCAAAATTCAGCGCTTTTGTTCTCTAAAAACTGGTGGAATTGGATGCACTCATTTGAAGAAATCGTTTCCGCTGACTGAAGACGCAAAGCGTCTGGCGCTTCCAGATCAGTCACTAAACCCACAGAACTCACCCATCCAGAGCTTTCTAAAACAAGGGCAAGAACCGCGTGTCCGCAACGCTGGCAAAAACAGTGAAACAACCGTGTAGTACCGCGTTCATCAAGTAGCTTAACTTCGTCTTCCGCGTAAGCGGCCTGACACATGGGGCACTGTGTCAAAATTTTTGACGGCTGGACACTCATACATCTCACTATACACATTAAGGAGCCAAACCGCTACAAGCAAGCTCATCTATATATCCAGATTCTTTACGTGTTTGGCGTTTGTTTGGATAAATTTTTTACGCGGCGCAACCTCTGAACCCATCAAAACTTCAAACACCTCATCCGCTTTCTGTGCATCGTCAACCGTCACCACTTTCATCAAACGTGTGTTTGGATCCATGGTCGTTTCCCATAACTGATCCGGGTTCATTTCTCCCAAGCCCTTATAACGCTGGATGGAGATCCCAGCGATTTTTGTTTCGCCGTCGGCCGTTTCTTCCTGATCCACCTCTTCGATCGTCACTTCTTCCTCTTCCTTTACTTTGAGTTTTGAACCCTTAGCCTTGAGTTCTAACTTCAGACCCCTGAGTTTCTCAATCCATCTATCGCGCTCTTCCTCGCTAAAGGCATAATGAATCTCCTTGCCCTTAGCTACACGGAAGAGCGGTGGTTGGGCGATATAGATATGACCTTTGTGAATTAGCTCAGGGAAATAACGATAAAACAACGTCAATAAGAGTGTACGAATATGCGCACCGTCAACATCAGCATCCGTCATGATCACAACGCGCGAGTAGCGCAACTTGGCCAGGTCAAACATCTCGCCGATATTCGTACCAAGAGCGATGACTAAATTTTTAATTTCGTTGTTTGCAAGCATCTTGTCCAAACGAGCACGTTCCACATTCAGAATCTTTCCACGCAGCGGCAGAATGGCTTGAAAATCACGATTGCGACCTTGTTTGGCAGAGCCACCGGCTGAGTCACCCTCGACGATGAATAACTCGCACATGTTTGGATCACGATTTGAACAGTCAGCCAGTTTCCCGGGCAACGTCATGCCTTCTAAAGCGCCTTTGCGCAGGACAGTTTCACGCGCTGCACGAGCCGCGGCACGAGCGCGTTGCGCTAGGACGCATTTTCCGATAATGGCTTCAGCATCACGCGGATGCTCTTCCAAAAACGTGGCAAAGGCGTCATTCATCACGGATTCCACCGCGCCGCGCACTTCTGGCGTTCCTAGCTTTGCCTTGGTCTGACCTTCAAACTGCGGTTCTGGATAACGTATCGAAATCACGCACGTCATCCCTTCGCGGATATCTTCACCCGTCAGGTTATCATCTTTCTCTTTGAGATATCCTTTGTTACGCGCGTAGGCGTTGAGCACACGGGTCAGGGCAGCGCGGAATCCCTGTACATGCGTGCCACCTTCAGGGTTAATGATGTTGTTTGTGAAAGCGTAGAGACTCTCCGTATAGTCATCTATATATTGCAAACCAATCGAGACATCCGCTTTATCGACCTGTTTTTCGACAAAGAAAATATTGTCGTGTTTCGGTTGTTTTTTGTGGTTCAAATGGCGGACGTATGAGGCCACGCCGCCTTCGAAATAGAATCCATATACATTATGTTGCCCCTTTTGGCGTTCGTCCACTACAAACAATTTTATGCCTTTGGTGAGATAGCATTGCTGACGGTAGTGATCAAGAATACGCTGGTAGTCAAAAGCTGTGCCCTCAGTAAAAATGGTCGCGTCTGGCTTAAAGGTCACCGTTGTCCCATGACGTTTACTTTTGCCGATTTCTTTTACTTTTGAAACGGGGATGCCTCGTTTATATTCTTGCTTCCACATCCCACCGTCACGCTCGACGGTCACTTCTAGATGCTCAGACAAAGCGTTCACCACGGAAACACCCACACCGTGCAGACCTCCGGAAATTTTATAACCACTCCCCTCGCCACCGAATTTGCCACCGGCATGCAGCTTTGTCAGCACGAGCTCAAGAGCAGACACCTTATATTGTTTGTGAATCTCAACAGGAATACCGCGACCGTTATCCCATACGGACACGCGATCATCCGGGAGAAGTGTGACGATAATCTCATTTGCATGACCTGCCATAGCCTCGTCAAACGAGTTGTCAGCCACCTCACGAAGGAGATGGAACAAACCATCTGGCCCCGTTGACCCGATGTACATGCCCGGCCGTTTCCGCACAGGTTCCAATCCTTCGAGCACGGAAATCTGCTCAGCGCCATAAGCACCCGCTTTCTTTTTTGCTTCTTCTTTTGCCATATAAATTTCTGTTTAGACAGGCAAAATCTTACCAAGAAAAACGCGCGGAATCAAGGCAGAAAGTCAATACCGTGATATACTGAATTTCATGTCGGATAACTACGAAATCGGAAGTGGATTTACTGATCAACAACTCGCTCTTGCCTCGTGGTGGGTGCGTCATCGGATTGCGTTAAGAGATGCGGGTTATGGTGCGCTTGTCATTATCAGTGTGTTATTTTGGGGCTTTACCCTGTGGACGCTTCTCGATTCTTACATCATCTCTTATCCACGTGAATCACGCATCATCCAACGCATTGCGCAAAATCAATTGAATTTAGCTACGTTGCAAAACATGGCACCTCAACCGGTCCAGTCTACGGAGGTTGAAACATTTGCGACTACCGGCAATCGTTCTGATTTTCTCGTTGAGCTCACAAATCCAAACGCCCTCTGGTGGGCGGTGTTTACCTATCACTTTGATGCCGAGGGGGAATCAACACCGAAACGACAAGGATATATCTTGCCACAAAGCCAACGTTATCTCACGGAGTTAGGCTGGCCAGGAAAAATGATCGCACGCAGCGCTCAGCTCCAAATTGATGACATTCGTTGGTATCACGTAAATCCCAAACAAGTAGGCGGCGATTATGCCGCATTTGCCTCAGCACGACAGCAGCTTCAGTTTAAGGATGTGGAATACAAAAATAATTTACAGATTGGAAACCAAGCCATCGGTCAAACGTCTTTTACTCTTACCAATCCGAGCGGATTCGGCTTTTGGGAAGTGGGTGTCACCGCCGTTGTTTTCCGCGGGAACACTCCAGCCGGAGTCACCCGTATTCAATTAAAAGAAATAAAGCCGGGAGAATCGCGACCTGTGACGATTCATTGGTTTGATAATTTACCCGGCATCACCAAGACGGACTTACGTGCCGATGTGAACATTTTAGATGCGCAAAGCTATTTGCCAACGGAAAAGTTTTAAAGATAACAATGGAGCGGATTTTTATAGAAACCATAAGGAATTCATTTGTCATTCCGACCGACGAGTCTTCGAGGAGTGGAGGAATCCCTTTCTTATGCCGGACTATTTCGTTTATATCATAGCGAGCGATTCTGGCACGCTACATATTGGTGTTACTAGCAACCTATCTCATAGAGTATCTGAACATAAAGAAGGCATCGTTGATGGATTTTCAAAAAGGTATGGGTGTAAACGGCTTATTTATTATGAACAGACAACTGATATTTATTCAGCAATTTCGAGAGAGAAGCAATTGAAGAATTGACGGCGGGACAAAAAGGAGTGGCTCATCAAAAGATTCAACCCAACCTGGAAGGATCTGTCGTCAAATCTTTAAGGGATCCCTCGACTTCGCTCGGGATGACAGAAAAGTAAGTGAGAGCCTTCACCCTGTTCAGGATGACAGAAGACGAACAAGATCCTCTTATGTTACCCTCTTCCCCATGCGCCGTTTTCTTGATCTCCTGGAACGATTTGATTGGACGCTTTTGATCAGCGCCCTGACACTGGCCGCTGTAGGTGTTGTTGCGATTTATGGCATTGGCACTTCCCGTGACCCACTTGATCTCTTCCCCTTTTACAAACAATTCGCGGTGACCGTGATTGGTCTTGCCGCCATCTTTGGCCTCATATTTGTTGATTATCGTCACCTTCGTTCTTACAGTTTCATCATCTACTTATTTGGTGCTGCACTTCTCTTCGCCGTCCTCTTGCTTGGACGAAGTGTCAATGGAACCGTTGGTTGGTTCCGCTTGGGAAGCCTGTCTTTTCAACCCGTTGAAATCGCCAAAATCACCCTCGCTATTTATCTCGCCGCTCTCTACGTACGCATCGGCCATCATCGCTTGAGCTGGAAAGCGTTTTGCATGAGTGGCATGGCTACCTTTATCTACGTCGGCCTTGTCATGCTCCAACCAGATTTTGGATCTGCCATGATTTTGATCGCTATTTGGGGCATCCTCTCTTTGTTCGTTGGCTTACCTCGAAAAGCCTGGATCATATTACCAACAGCCGCTGTCATTCTCTGCGCTCTCGCTTGGACCATTGGACTCAAACCCTATCAGCGAGCACGTATTTTTACGTTCATCCATCCAGAAACCGGTACACGTACAACAGGTTACAACGCCATTCAAGCCCGTATCGCCATCGGTAGTGGCGGTGTTTTTGGCAAAGGAATCGGCGAGGGATCACAAGCACGACTTCGCTTTCTTCCAGAAGCGGCAACCGATTTTATGTTCGCCGTGTTGGGCGAGGAACTGGGATTGGTGGGCATTGGCGTTATCCTTGGATTATTCTTGCTCATTCTCTATCGCTACATTCGTTTGGCATATGAATCTGAGGATGATTTTGCAGCGCTGTTGCTTGTTGGATTATCCGCGATTCTCCTTGTCCACGTGATCGTCAACGCCGGCATGAATTTAGGTGTCATGCCTGTCACGGGCATTCCTCTGCCTTTTCTGTCTGCTGCAGCATCGTACTTGCTCGTGGCCTTTCTCAGCATTGGCATCGCCGAAAGTATTGCCACGCGACGCAGAGGAAAGGTGGTTGAATAAAAAAAGGCCCACGCGTCATGATGACCACGTGGGCCTTGGATGATGATCCAGAAGAAGAAGAAGAAGAAGAGAAACCGCTAGCGACAGGGCCTCCGTGCCGCCACGATCTGCTGCATCCCCTCGGCCACCTCGATCCAGGCCGAATCCCGATCCGACCACTGGGTGACCGGCTTTCCGTCCCTCGGCAGCGCCTGCAATGCCTGCAACCAGGTGCTCTTGTACGCCGACGGCCGGACGAGCACAGGAACGATGCTGAGGCTGTTGCCGCGTTCCAAACGCGCGCGCTGCAGAAGCGCGAACCACCCCTTCGTGTCCGCCAAGAAACTGGAGGAGACGAGCACGAGCACTACCTCGGTCGTGCTCAGTGCCTGCGCTTTGGCCCCCGCCAGGTCGATGCCGGCGGCAACGTCAAGCTCCGTCCAGCAGCGGACCGCACCAGAGTTCATGAGGGGTGTCAGGTGCGTACGCAACTCCTCGAGCATGCGCATGTCGTCACGGCTGCAGACGAGCATGACGCGGACAGGATCGTCGCTCACCATCCCTCCCCCCGTCTTCCCCCCTCCCGCCGGCGCCCCGCCACCGCCCCCCTTCGGCGTCTTGCTCCCTCCCCCCTTCTGGATCTTGAGCGTGGGGCGGTTCGTGGGATTCTGGAAGGCCCGGGCGGCCTCCTGGTAGGTCTCGAGGATGTAGGCGACCGTGTCCGGCGCAGCGCGGAGCTCCCTCATGAAGCGCACGACGTCGGGCCGATTGCGCAGGATGAGCTCACCCTTCTCGATCGCGAGTGCGATGATCTGTCGGACGGCCAGCGAGAGATCCGTGACCTTGATGCCATCCCACTGCGGGCAGGTTCCATCGCCGCGGAGTGCCTCGCCCCGGTGGAAGGGGCACTCGCTGACCATCTCGGGGTTGGGCAGGACACCCAGGGGGTAGGTGTCCAGGAACACGGTGCCGACCAGGACGGACGTCCGCTCCGGCTCCCCGTTCCTGAACTCCCTGAGCCGCGCGAGCGTCAGAACCTGATCGATGACCCCCTTCTCCTCGTCCGAGAAGATGATGAAGCGGTAGCCACCCACCTCCCTCTGGAGACGCCGGTAGACGGCGCTGGTCGCGGCATGCAGGTCGAGGCGTGCGATCAAGGCCTCGTCGGTCAGCTTGGCAGCCGCCCCGTCGTCCAGCTCTGCGGGCTTGAGCTCACCCGCGGAGACCTGCGCCCCACCGGACCACGCCGCGACGATCTGGCTCGCGAGCGCTGGCGGGACATCGCAGAACGCCTTGAGCTGGTCCGCCGTGACGTGCCCGAGGGCGTCGACGTTGACGCCGCCGAGCTTTCCACGAAGCGCCTTGCGGAACGCATCCGGATCGATGTGACTCTCATCGGGATCGAGGTCGGCGTTGTGGGCCTCGATGAGCCCCTTTGCCGCCTTGAGCATCTCCTCGTATCGTTCCTTGCCGTTGCCATTCACCATGGGAACCTCCAATCTGTGGG
>CAYPSC010000043.1:0-6808 GCA_964413385.1 uncultured Gammaproteobacteria bacterium
CAAGGGGTGCGAGCACGTCACGTTCTTCGCCGGACTTTAGCTCTTCTTCCTCCAACTTTTTTTCTTCCAATTCGTCGCCTATCAAACTGATCTCATGCTCATCTGCACCGAGGAGATCGTCGGGAATATCGTCAGTGATATCAGTATCGCCGTTTGGTTTTTGTGTATATAGCATCATCATATTTTTCTATTTTGAAGGACGGTTTGAAAAAAGGGAAGGCGTCAATTCTCGAATGGTGTTTTTAGAAACGCCACCTAAACCATAGACCAAGGCAACGTACACGATCGCTCCTACCAAAATAGGAATAGGGAGCCAATACATTCGACTCAACCAAACGGCGATCATCATGATGAGGCTCGCGCCCACACTCGCGCCGATGGTTCTCCAGGCGGGAGTGAGCAATGCTGCGCTGCGGGTTACGCCAATAGAAGCAAAACAAATGGCGGTTTCTGAAAAGACGGTCAACCATGCTGCGCCCCACATACCATAGCGGGGGATAAAGATGAGATAACCGGCCAGAGTGACGAGGGCGACGGCGATATACCACGGAATCATTTTGCGTTGGCGATCAACAGCGACAACGGCATAGGAGAAAATTGTGTTGATGTAAATGGAACCCGCAGCCAAGAGAAGAATTCGTAAGATATCTCCAGCCTGTGCGAAGGCTACTCCAGCGACAAGCATCATAACCCTCGTGCCCAGGATCATGGTTCCGCCAATAAGAGGCGCAATTAAAAGTGACATGACGCCAACAGATTGACCGAGGAGCTTCTGAAAATCTTTGAGGTGTTTTTTTGCCCAGTGGTTAGAGAGGATGGGGAGGACGACCCCGGCGTACATAAAGGGAATGGTGACGAGAATATCTAGCACACGGTAAGCGGCAGAATAGATGCCGACTTCGGCGCTCGAACGGACGCTCGCGAGAATGAGTGTATCGGCTTTGTAATAAATAAGGTTAAAAGCGATCGATAATCCTATGGGCCAGGAACGCTTGAGGACAATTTTCCAAAAGGCTGGGTCCCAATTCCAGCGGAAGTTGGCATAGCGCCTGGCTACAAAAAAGTTCAGGAAAAAATTCAACAAACTTCCGAGCGAAACGATCCAGACAACAGGAACCAAACCCAAACCAAGAAAGCGAGCGATTAGGAGCCCGACGAGCAGTATAAGGCGTCCGATGTTCTCGGCAACGGCGGTTACATGTGTCTTGAGATGGCGTTGCTGCACCCCGGTGACGATTTGGTTTAAACTCGTGACAAAGAAAGAGGCGAGAAGAGCAATGATGGCAAGCTGAGTCACATGGCTATAGGGGAAAAGCCACATGATGGGTAGGGCGAGACCGTAGGCGACGAATGATGATACAAGGCGCAGGGTGAAGATGGCGGATACGGCGCGCGTTTCGTAGGCACGATCGTTTAAGTGTTCTCCGAGGATGGAGACGATAGTGACGTTCAAACCGAGGTCAATCAACAAAGCGAAAACAGAAAGGTAGGCGTTGGCGGTGGAGTAGATGCCGAAGCCGTCTTGGCCGAGATAACGGGTCATGAGGCCGACGATGATCACGCCGAAAGCGGTCGAAAGCACCTTTCCTGCTATTTGGACGCCCGTGTTCCAGGCAATGGCTCGCATCAAAGACATGGTCGTAGTGTAACATGGTTAAATAAAACACACCCCGACCAAAGTCAGTTCCTGTTAGACAGGAGCAGCGTGGCTTGTGGTCGGGGCGTCGGTTATGGAATACGGACGCGGTTCGCGGTGTCGAGATGAGCTTTTGCCGCGCGAATCTTGGCTTTGGAGTGGTTTAGGATCCAGGTGAAGATGTCCTGGAGGCCGAGGTTCCAGGAGGGGAATTCCTTGCGGTCTTGAGTGTTGTTCTCCGTCGGCGAATCCTAGCTCCTTTGTACATCTTGTTACTTCAACTGTAAAGTTGCTAGTATTAGCTACTGGATGGCTCTTGGAGGAAAACCGCGTCTCCGACGTGTAACATTGGCTTTTAGGGACGGTAAAAAGATGAGAATGAGCTCTTTTGCCTGCTTGTCGCTCGAATCTGACGCGTCCGTTTCGACGTCCCGTTCTTGGACGGAGGTTTTGACATGGACTATTGCGTCCTGTTTTTTAGTTGCTTGCGTGGCGTTTGGATTGCATTTATTGGAACTTGCTTTGAGTTCCCATACAAGCCAAGCGGCGACGGCAACCTACCAGGCGGTTGTCATCTCATTTTCAGCCCCTAACACCCTTGCCCCTGGCGAGACTGGCCGCGTTCAGGTGGAAATTCAAAATATTGGTACAGCTACCTGGTTAAAAACAGGGACGCACTATGTTTCTTTGTATCATTGGAATCCGATGCGCAAGATTGAGAGTCCAAGCGTCCTGGCTGCTGCCGGATGGAAGGCAAAGGATCAGCCGGTGGTCATTCCTGGTACGGTTAAACCAGGACAATCAACAACATTGAGTTTTTCTATTCAAGCACCAATGGTCCCCGGGATGTATCATGGCGATTTTATTCTTGTTGCGGAGAGTCTTGCGCGCATGAAATCCGGACAATTCTCGCTTGATGTGCGTGTGCAAAAGCCGGCGGTACTCACGCAATCTCCGACTGTTCCTCCTCAGGTGGTCGTGACGTCACCGTCGACTTCTGTTTCCGTAGCGCCCGATGCCCCACGTACGGACTGGGCGGCTGAACTCATTGAACGGAGTGGAAGCGAATGGCAGATCGAAGCAGACGATCATATAACATTGACGTTAGGTTTTAAGAATACGGGGACAAAGACTTGGACAAATGATGGGACGAATTATGTTTCGATTTATGCGGTGAATGGAAAGAGTGAACGCACGAGTTTATTTGCGGATCAGCGTTGGATCTCTAAGACGCATCCGGTGAGATTGAAGGAAGCAAAAGTCATGCCAGGGGGCGTTGGACATTTTGTGTTTGACCTTCGGGCGCCGCATACGCCTGGTTCGTATCAAGAGACGTTTGCTTTGGCGGCAGAGGATGCGGCTTGGCTTTCGGGGGGTACGGTGAGCTTACCTATTCGTGTGCCTGTATACGCCGAATTCATCGCTACAGCGCCACCGATGGATGATGGTGCGCCTATTGCCGTGCCGAATCCTGCAGGTGATGGGCGTTACGCGGCAGCGTTATTGCTGCGTTCGGTGCAGCAACTCAGTTTATCTGGCAATGGTTCGCAAGAGGTGACCTTTGGATTTAAAAATACAGGAAAGTCCGTGTGGAATACGCGCGGGATGCGAGTTAAAGGAGTGACGCCTGCATTGGCGGGCAGTCTTTCGTCTGTGCGTGATAATTCTTGGTTGAATGCAGCGCAAGCTGTATTAGTGCAGGGGGTGACAAAGCCAGGAGAAGTTGGATTTTTGACGTTCAAGGTTAAGGCGCCTGCGAAGCGCGGGACCTATAGGGCGTCGTTTCAGTTGGTGGCAGATGATCAGCCGGTCGATGGCGGAGATGTTGATATTCCGATTACGGTGACAGCAGATGGTTATACTGATCCTGGGTCGCTAGTCCCTTCCCCTGCTTCTGGTCAATCAGTACTGACGAATCTCGCTCCTCTCAACGGTGATTTATCTTCGTTGCCGGCTGAGCCGATGATTCGGGTCGGTCTTTTCAAGACCACGGACAATACCATGGTGATTCGGGCAAAGTACGCTCCGGTCACTGTTTTACAAGCGAATGGTTCCAATGTTTGTCATCTTAGTATCGGTGATTCTGCGACAGTCGTGTTTGACCGCAGTGTGCGGGCTTATAAGTTATCCAGTGGGTCTTGTACGGGTACATCGAATGATGTGTTTCGTTTTAAGGCGGATGATGGAATCTCTCCCATGGAGATAGCGGATTTTTCGCGGCCGGTTTCTTGGTTGCCTGGTGCCAACGACAACACGTTTCGTTCTCAATTAGAGCTGCGTTATACACCAGCGACAGATAATGTATGGGTGATTAATGAGTTGCCTATCGAGTGGTATCTGAAAGGAATAGCAGAAACGTCAAATTCGAGTCCGCAGGAGTATCAACGAGCTTTGCTGACAGCGGCACGGACGTATGCTATGTACCATGTGCGAAGAGGAGGGACAAAACACGCAAATGAATCGTATACGGTGGATGCGACATACGATCAGGTCTATCGTGGTTATGGAGCTGAATCGCGTGATCCAAGTGTGGTCGCTGCTGTGGATGCGACACGTGGTCAGATTGTGACTTATAACGGGCAGTTGGCTATTACGCCCTATTATTCGCGTTCAGATGGGCGTACGCGGTCGTGGACAGAGGTGTGGGGTGGCGGACCGTACCCATGGTTAGTATCTGTTTTCGTGCCTTGGGATCAAGGAAAAATATTGTGGGGTCATGGGGTGGGGATGTCCGCGACCGGAGCGCTTGGTATGGCGAATGATGGGCGACGATACGATGATATATTAAAATATTTTTATACAGGCATTCAGTTGATGCTGGTGTATAAGTAAAAAGGACCAATTGGTCCTTTTTATGTCTTTACGTCGATGAGATGACTTTATCGATGAGACCGTATTCCATGGCTTGTTTGGCATCCATGAAGTTGTCACGTTCCGTATCTGTTTCGATTTTTTTGATATTTTGACCGGTGTGTTTGGCCATGATTTTATTCAACATGTCTTTTGTTTTTAGAATGCGTTCGGCGTGGATTTTGATATCTGTTGCTTGTCCCTGCATGCCGCCTAAAACTTGGTGAATCATAATTTCTGAGCTGGGAAGGGCAAAGCGCTTGCCTGCGGCACCACCGGCTAGCAAAACGGCACCCATGGAGGCAGCGAGTCCCACGCAAATAGTCGAAACATCTGGTTTTACGTATTGCATGGCATCGTAGATCGCGAGTCCGGCCGTGACAGATCCGCCCGGGGAGTTGATGTAGAGCCTGATGTCCTTTGTTTTATCTTGACTCTCCAAAAAAAGAAGCTGAGCCACAACTACATTGGCGATATCATCATCAATGGCTGAACCAAGCATGATGATGCGGTCTTTGAGCAAACGCGAATAGATATCATACGCTCGTTCACCCATGGTGGTTTTCTCGATAACCGTTGGGATCAGATAGTTGTTGTATCCGATGTTGGTAATTTCGTAGGGGTTTTTGGGAGACATAGTTTTTTTATTCTAGGTCAGTTGAGTTTAGCAGTCAAATGATGAGAGTGCTAGACAGGAATGATTCTGACTTTTTCGCCTTCCACTTTTAATCTTCCAGGAATTTGGAACCCGGCGGCTTTTTTGTGGCCACCGCCACCGAATAATTTCGCTACTTTAGAGACGTCACGCGTTAGGCTACGCATGGAACCACGAACATATCCATCGGTTGTTTCGTGCAGCACGAGAATGGCATCCGATGTTCCGCAGATTGCCGAAAGAAAGTTTGATATGCCTTTAATGGTTTCTTCTTGGCCAGGGACTTCTTCTAGGTCTTTTGCGAGGAAATAGGTAGATGTCAGATCAAGTGTTTGATGGTAGTGCAGACGCGAGAAAGCTAACCCCCATAGCTTGAGCGAAGGAATGGTTTTGTTTTTGGCCATGTGGCGTGTGATGTCCGTAAAACGTGCGCCGGCAGCTAATAATTTACTCGCGCTTTCAAGAGAGGTATCTGTCGTGGCGGAATTGATAAAAAAAGTCGTATCAAACACAAGACCGGCAAAAAGAGCGGTGGCCATTTTATCATCGATTTTGATGTGGTTTACTTCCAAAAATTGATGGATCAGCTCGCAGGTTGAAGACATTGAAGGGATAACGATGTTTGTATCACCGAAGCGGAGATTGGTCGCGTGGTGATCAAATACCATGACGTGTGGTCTGTTCTCTGCTAGGTGGTCGGAAATGCCGGTGCGGCGAATGTCACCTGCATCAAACGTGACGATGAGGTCGTGAGGTTTTTTGAAAAGAGATGGATCGTTTCTATAGTAAGAAACATTGTCGATAAAGTGCAGTTGTCGCGGGATAGGATTTAAGCAAAAAGCATCTGGCTGCTTTCCCTCCCTTAGCAACCAGTTCAGGATAGCGCCAGATGAGCCAATGCTATCGCCGTCTGGATCGGCATCGGCGATCAAAAGAATACGTTCCGCTTTTTGGATCGTGTGGAAAGCTCGAGTAAAGAGGAGATTCTCTTGGGTCATGAGAATCCCAGAATTTAAGGGAAAAATTCTTGACGGTCAAGTCCTTCTTAGTCTATTTCCCCTTTCTCTTTCAGCTCTTGAATGGTTTGTTCGATGCCGGAAGCTTGAGCTTCGGTTTCGTCAAATGTGTAGTGGAGTTGAGGAACACGACGTAAACGCAGATGTTCTACTAAGCCTTCCTTAATTTCATGGTCGTAATCATGAAGGATTTGGCGGACTTCTTTTTCGGCGGTTTGCGGAAAGACGGATAAAATGATTTTGGCATGGGCAGTGTTGGCAGTGATTTTGGCGCCGAGAACTGTGACTAATATGCCGGGCGGAAATTCAATTTGCTCGGCTAATACGCGTCCCATGGCATCTTTGAAGTGCTCGAAACCGGCTTCGACTCGTAATGACATAGATGTCGGGAATCCTAGAACGAGAAAAGAGGAACGTCTAGATGTGACTTGATGAACAAAAGAACCTCCGTTTTTGGAGGATGTTTTGTCTTAGTTTATGTCCGTCGACATCGAGCGGGCACAAGCTGAGAGTCCGACGTGGAGTTGGTCGGACTAGCCGCATTGAGACGTGTGCGGCGCACAGAGGCGACATTACTCGATGACTCGCAGGTGGTGGTGGCTATCCTCGATCCAGCGCCGCTCACGAGGAGGGCAGAAACCCATGATGTTC